>JAFAFF010000149.1 GCA_023423605.1 Pseudomonadota bacterium | reverse complement strand
GAACCCGGGGTGGGCCTGGGCATCGTCAAGACCTCCACCGCCAACGCGCTGGACGTGGCGCGGGGTGCACGCGCCGAAGCCGAACGCGTGGCGCAGACACTGCCCGAAGGCACGCAGATCTTCGTGGCTTTCGACAACACCACCTTCATCGAAGCGGCGGTGGATCGCGTCTATGCCACGCTGGTGGAAGCCATGCTGCTGGTGCTGGCCGTGATCTGGCTATTCCTGGGCAGCTTCCGCGCTGCATTGATCCCGGCGGTCACCGTGCCGGTGTGCCTGGTTGCAGCGTTCATCGCACTGTACGCGTTCGATTTCTCCATCAACCTGCTCACCCTGCTGGCGCTGGTGCTGTGCATCGGCTTGGTGGTGGACGATGCCATCGTGGTGGTGGAGAACGTGCAGCGCCGCATCGATCTGGGCGAACCGCCACTGGTGGCATCCAAGCGCGGTACCGCGCAGGTCGCGTTCGCGGTCATCGCCACCACGGCGGTGCTGGTGGCGGTGTTCCTGCCGGTGGGTTTCCTGGAAGGCAACACCGGCCGGCTGTTCCGCGAACTGGCGGTGGCGCTGGCCGCAGCCGTCGCGCTGTCGGCCTTCGTCGCCCTTACGTTGACGCCGATGATGGCCTCCAAGCTGCTCAAGCCGCACACCGGCCAGGCGCCGCGTGGCCTGCATGGCTTCATCAACCGCCGGCTGGAAGCACTGTCGGGCAGCTACGGACGCGTGCTGGAACGCCACGTGGACCGCACCTGGATCTACCTGCTGGTGATGGTCGCCGCGCTGGTGGCCAGCTGGCTGCTGATGCGGCACCTGCCCTCGGAGCTGGCACCGGCCGAAGACCGTGGCTCGTTCCAGATCATGATCGATGGCCCCGAAGGTGCCGGCTACGACTACACCGTGCAGCAGGTGCAGCAGGTGGAAGCAATGCTGGCCCCGCACGTGGGAGAGGACAAGACCATCGCCCGCGCCAACCCGCGCGTCCCCGGCGGCTGGGGCGCCAGCGAGGAAATGCATACCGGACGCGTGAGCGTGTTCCTGCAGCCCTGGCGCCAGCGCAGCGAAAGCACGCCGGACGTCGCCAACGAACTGCAGCGGGAGCTGGACACCATTCGCGGCGTGCGTGTGCGTACCCAGGTCGGTGGCGGCCTGGTGCGCAGTGGCGGACAGCCGTTCCAGATCGTCCTTGGTGGCCCCGAATACGCGGAAATCGCACAGTGGCGCGATCGCTTCCTGCTGCGCATGGCCGACAATCCGGGGCTGGTGGGTGCTGATTCGGATTACAAGGAAACCCGGCCGCAGATGCGCGTGAACATCGACCGCCAGCGTGCGGCCGACCTGGGCGTGTCGGTCACGGCGATCGGCTCGGCGCTGGAAACCATGATGGGGTCGCGTCGCGTCACCACGTTCGTGGACAACGGCGAAGAGTACGACGTGCTGGTGCAGGCAGGCCGCGAGGGCCGCGCCACGCCGGCCGATCTGGCCGCCATCCGCGTGCGCGCCACCTCCGGCGAGCTGGTGCCGCTGTCCAACCTGGTCACGCTGAGCGAAGTGGCCGAAGCGGGTACCCTGAACCGCTTCAATCGCCTGCGGTCGATCACCATCAGCGCCGGCCTGGCTCCCGGTTATCCGCTGGGTGAGGCCATCGCGTGGGCGCAGGAAGTGGCCCGCGAAGAGCTGCCACAGCACGCGCAGATCAACTGGAAGGGCGAATCGCGCGAATACCAGAGTTCGGGCAGCGCGGTGCTGCTGACCTTCGCGATGGCGCTGCTGGTGGTGTACCTGGTGCTTGCCGCGCAGTTCGAAAGCTTCATCCACCCGCTCACCATCATGCTCACCGTGCCACTGGGCGTGCTGGGTGCACTGGTCGGCCTGTGGATGAGCGGCGGGACGGTCAACCTGTTCAGCCAGATCGGCATCGTCATGCTGGTCGGCCTGGCGGCCAAGAACGGCATCCTGATCGTGGAGTTCGCCAACCAGCTGCGCGATGAAGGACGCAGCGTCCGCGAAGCCATCATCGAGTCGTCGCAGGTACGCCTGCGCCCGATCCTGATGACCTCGATCGCCACCGTGGTCGGCGCGATTCCGCTGGTGGTGGCCGGTGGCCCGGGCTCGGCCAGCCGCGGCACCATCGGCGTGGTGATCATGTTCGGCGTCACCCTGTCCACGTTCCTGTCGCTGTTCGTGGTGCCGGCCTTCTATGCGCGGCTGGCGCCCTATACGCGTTCGCCGGAAACCGTGGCGCGCGAGCTGGAGAAGCAAGAGCGGGATACCCCGTCGGTGGGCGGGCATGCCTGAAGCACCCATCCACTTGCGCGGCGAGAGGTTCGTGCTGCGTCCCTGGCGGCCGGACGATCTGGACTCGCTGGTAGAGCACGCCAACGACGAGCGGGTGTCGCGCGGACTGCGGGACCGGTTTCCCTTTCCGTACACCCATACCGATGGTGAAGCTTTTCTGGCTGGCCGGGTGCTCAAGCCCGGCAGTGTCAGCCTGGCCATCGAACTGGATGGCCAGGCATGTGGTGGAATCGGCCTGGAACAGGGCGTGGGTGAGCGCGCGCACGCTGCGGAACTGGGCTACTGGCTGGGTCACGCGTGCTGGGGGCGGGGCCTGATGACGCGGGTGGTCGGCCTGTTCGCGCCTTGGGCAATGGACCACCTGCGACTGTATCGGCTGCAGGCCACCGTTGCGGATTTCAATGTCGGCTCGGCGCGGGTGCTGGAGAAGAACGGTTTCCTGTCCGAGGGCGTGGAACGCTGTGCCATCTTCAAGCGTGGCGAGCTCCACGATCTGCTGCGCTATGCGCTGGTGGGAGACCGCGATACTGGTGGGTGATGGGATATTGGTGGGTGACGACCGTTGGTCGTCACTGCTTCATCGGTCATGCAAGGCAACAGCAGTCACGACCAACGGTCGTGACCCACC
>JAFAFF010000327.1 GCA_023423605.1 Pseudomonadota bacterium | reverse complement strand
CCTGTCCGACCAGCGCATGAGCGACATGAGCGGCACCGAGTTCCTGGGCCGGGTGAAGATGCTCTACCCGGACACCATCCGCCTGGTGCTGTCCGGGTACACCGACCTCAACACGGTGACCGATGCGATCAACCGCGGCGCGATCTATCGCTTCCTTACCAAGCCGTGGAACGATGACGAGCTGCGCAAGCATATCCACCAGGCGTTCCGCACGTATGAGGAACAGCGGCGCAGCAATGCCGGACCGGTCGCGGTGGAACCCAGCGACGGCGGCGAAAACCCGCAATGGTAGTGCCGGCCAGGAGCAGGCGTGCGCAGGGCACCGGCTTGTACCGGTGCTGCCGGCCAGCGGCGGGCGCTACCGGGGCTGCTTGATCGGCAGCACCACGCGGAAGCGCGAGCCAACGCCCTGGGTGCTGTCCAGATCAATGCGCCCGTTGTGCTTGTTGATGATGTTGTAGGAGATGGACAGGCCCAGGCCGGTACCGCTGCCCACCGGCTTGGTGGTGAAAAACGGATCGAAGATACGCTGGCGAAGCTCCGGCGAAATGCCGCCGCCGGTGTCTTCGAACTCCACCCACACGTGGTCGCCGTCCACGCCGCTGCGCACGGTGATGGTGCCGCGATCGGCGATGGCATGCCCGGCATTGAGCAGCAGGTTCATGTACACCTGGTTGAGCTCGGACGGCAGGCACTCCACCAGCGGCAGCTGGCCGAATTCGCGTACCAGGTTCACCTTGTACTTGAGTTCGTTCCAGATGATGTTGATGGTCGATTCCAGGCCGGCGTGCAGGTCCACCAGCTTCCACGATTCGTCGCGGCCGGAATATGAAAAGTCCTTGAGGTCGCGGACGATGCGTGTCACCCGCTCGATGCCTTCGCGTGATTCGGCCATCAGCTGCGGCAGGTCGCGACTGATGAAATCGATGTCCAGGCGATCGCGGATATCGTCGATTTCCGGGATCAGCAGCTTCGGGTCGGGGGCGCGCAGCGCACGCTCATAGGCTTCGATCACCGTGAACAGGCTGCGCAGGTATTCCTGCAGGCTGCCAAGGTTGGAGTGCACGTAGCCGATGGGATTGTTGATCTCATGGGCCACGCCGGCGGCGAGCTGGCCGATGGAGGCCATCTTCTCCGACTGCAGCAGTTTCTCCTGCGCGCCATTGAGGCGCAGGTAGGCCTGGCGGAGCTCCGCGTGCCGCTGCTGCAGCTCGCGCTCGTAGTCTTCCTGGCCTTCGATGCGGCGGAACAGGCCCAGGTAATAGCCGGTTTCCGGCTCGCGATGATGGTAGACCTGTGCGGTCACCACGCCCTCGCCCATCAGCAGGCTGCCGGCCCAGTGCCCGTGCTGGCGTGCCGTGGCCAGGGCATCCGGCGGCAGCAGGGCGCGCAGGCGCTGCGCGGCCGACGCATCGGTAGCGTCCTCGCCCAGCAGCACGTCCACTGCCGTATTGGCCAGCAGCACCCTGTCATCATCGGTGAACAGCAGCAGGCCTTCGCGCAGCGGGCTCAGCAAGGCCTGCAATACATGGGGAGGTGGCAGGAACGTGGCGGTGGCAGGCACGGCGAAACCAGCGGTCGTGGAAGCAGACTCCACTATACGTGGGGGTGACCACGGTTGTGTGGGTGCCGACCATCAGGCAGGTGGCAACCATCAGCCAGATGGGTGCCGACCATCAGCCAGGTGGGTGACGACCGTTGGTCGTCACAACCCCACGCCAACCTCAGGCAACGGCAAGCGGCCGGTTCGCCTTGACCTGCTGCGACTGACCCTTGGCATCGTAGGACGGCGCATCCTCGCTGCGGCCCAGCTGGCGCAGGGTCCAGTTGACCTCGCGGCGTCGCCGCGACAACAGCACGCCGTTGGCGCGGTTGCGTTCAGCCAGTTCCTGCAGCTGATCGAACTGCCCGTAAGGCGGCGCGCCATCGAGCATGCGCAATGCCTCCAGCTTGGCACTGGTGGCACGGATCAACGCCTGTACATCGTGGCCGATCAGCGCATCGCGCTCGGCGTCCAGGGCATCGCTCAACTGCTGCAGAGGGCTCATGGAAGCACTCATGCCAGCAGCTGGCGGTCCAGGTCGAGCATGCGCGAAGCGATCGCTTCCGGATCGATGCGGTAGCTGCCGTTCTGCAACGACTCGCGCACGGCCTGCACGCGGCCGGCATCGATGGCCGACGCATTGGAAAGGCCGCGCTCGATGGCCTGCAGATTGGTGGCTTCGCCGGTCAGCTTGAGGCTGTCGGTGGCATCCACCGCACGCGCCGGCGCATCCGCGCTGACGCCAGCCTTGGGGGCCGTCCCGATGCTGCGCAAGGTCTGCGCCGCGTGGAACGTACCGTCGATTTTTTGGCTCATGGGAGCTCCTGAGGTTGCCGTACACGAAGGATAACGGCCGCCAGACCGCGATCTTTAGGGATCTTCTTCATTTCATCAGCGCGTCACGAAAACGTCACCATTGCTGGACACGGTGCCCTGCACCACCTTGCGGGTGGACAGGTTCTCAACCGACAGCCGATCGTTTTCGCCCGCATCGCCCAACGCCTTGCCGGCAACACGCACCTCCACCGCGCCGCGCCGCGACACCAGCGCCACGCTGTCGCCACGGCGGATCAACCGCTGCGCGACCAGGTCCGAGGCCGACAGCAGGCTGCCCGCCTGCAGCGGGCGGCGGGCAACCCGGCCGACCGCGGCGGCCGGGTCGGCCAGTACCGCACCGGCAATCCGCGCCGCATCACGTTGTGCGGTGGAGATATCGGCCGCCGCCAGGGTTTCTCCAGCGGCGATTCCGCGCACCAGCACCAGTACGGTCTGCTCCCGACGCACTTTCACCGGCACGAACAGGCGCCAGCCGCCGGCATCCGGGCAGCTTACTTCCACGGTGGTATTCGCTGTGGGCTGCGCCAGCAGTGGTTGCGCGCAGGCCGGCAGGCGCAGCGCATCGGCCACCATGGCTTCGCCCTGCGCGCCGTCGCCCAGGGTGGACAGCGCCGCGGCACGGATGCTGTCCACCGGCTGCCACGACGACGCGACGGCGGCCATGGCAGGCAGCAGCAGGGCCAACAGCAGCCAGCATGCATTCCTGGTTGACGGCATGGCACACCCTTTGAAGAGACGGATACCGTGCCAGTGCAAGCGGCGTGCCAGTTGCCGGGTATCACGCAGCCCTGCGTCCAACCGGCCTCTGCACGGCTGGGCTTGCCGCGCAGCGTGGCAGAGCCCCGCTCTACCCATCCAGTAGAGCCGGGCTCTGCCCGGCTGAAGCCCCGCTCCTCAAGTCCGCCTCATGGACGCCGATATTCCCTCCATGTCACATGACCTGCTCAACCGCATCGACCAGCGCACCCGGCTCGCCGGCCATAACCGCCTGGCGCTGCTGCTGTTCCGCCTGGGCGGACGCCAGCTTTTTGGCGTGAACGTCTTCAAGGTGCAGGAAGTGCTGCGCCTGCCGCCGCTGTTTCAGGTGCCCGGCCTGCCCAGCCAGTTTTCCGGGGTTGCCGATGTGCGCGGGCGCTCGGTGCCGGTGCTGGACCTGGGCGTGGCCATTGGCCATCCGGAGCGCGATGTCGACGGCGCCGGTCCAGGCTACCTGGTGGTGACCGAGTTCAACCGCTCCATCCAGGGGTTCCTGGTAAGTGGCGTGGAACGCATCGTCAATATTGCGGTGCAGGACATTCATCCGCCGCCGGAACTGGGCGCGAACTCCACCTACCTCACCGCCGTCACCCGCTTCCAGGGCGAGCTGATCCAGGTGATCGACGTGGAAAGCGTGTTGGCCGACATCGCGCAGGTCCGCGGCGAAGCGGTACTGGATCCGTCCATGGCACTACCCGCCGACGCGCCGCCGCTGCAGGTGCTGGTGGTGGACGATTCACGGGTCGCCCGCCAGCAGATCCGCAGCGTGCTGGACCAGCTGGGCGTCGCCGCGACGCTGTTGTCCGATGGTCGCCAGGCGCTGGACCACCTGCTGCAGATCCATGCCTCCGGCGAGGACCCCGCCCAGCGCTATGCGATGGTGATCTCCGATATCGAGATGCCGGCGATGGATGGCTATACCCTGACGACGGAAATCCGGCGCCACCCAGGCCTTGCAGGGCTGTATGTGCTGCTGCACACATCCCTGTCCGGGGTATTCAACAACGCCATGGTGGAACGCGTGGGCGCCAATGCCTTCGTGGCGAAATACTCGCCCCATGAACTGGCCGATTTCGTGCTGGATCGCCTGCGCAAGGTCGCCGAAGCAGCCTGATCGGGTCATTTGCCGGGCGCATCACGCGTAGAGCCGGGCTCTGCCCGGCTGAAGCATTACCGCGCAGCGGGGCAGAGCCCCGCTCTACCGGGCTGGCATTGCCGCGCGTACCCGGTTGCCGGCATGGCCAGCGGTTCTGGCACGCCGCTTGCAGACTCCCCCGGCAACGTCCCGTGGGAGTGCGTCATGCCCAACCTCATCTCCGCCTATCTGGGTGTCCATGCCCAGGCCATGCCGTTGCGCGAGCAGCGCATGAAGCTGATCGCCAGCAACCTCGGCAACGCCGACACGCCCGGCTACAAGGCCCAGGACCTGGACTTCGACGCGGCGCTGCGCAGCGCTCAGGGGCAGACCGGCAACGGCCTGATGGCGACCAGCAACGAGGGACACGTGGCGCTGGGCAACAGCCTGAACCCGTTCCAGATCACCCGCGAAGGGGTGCAGCCGAACCTTGACGGCAACACCGTCGATCCCGATGCCGAACGCGCCGCCTATGGCCGCGCCGCGCTGGAATACCGCGCGTCGTTGAGCTTCGTCGAATCCAAGGTGCGCTCCATGCTCACCGCCATCACAGGCCAGTAACGCATGAGCAATCTTCCCATCTTCGATATCGCCGGTTCCGCGCTGCAGGCGCAATCGGTGCGCATGAGCACCATCGCCTCCAACCTGGCCAATGCCGATTCGGTGGCCGGTTCCCCGGAAGCCGTCTACAAGCCGCTGGAGCCGGTCTTCCAGGCGGTTACCAGCCGCACCGACCCGAACATCACTTCGGTGCAGGTGAAGGAAATCAGCCAGAGCGATGCTGCCCCGATCAAGCGCTATGAGCCCGGCCACCCGCTCGCCGACGCCGACGGCTACATCTACCAGGCCGACGTGGACCCCGTGGCGCAGATGGTCAACCTGATTTCCACCTCGCGCAATTACCAGGCGGGCGTGGAGATGCTGGGCACCGCCAAGGAACTGGCCCTGGCCACGCTGACCATGGGCCGCTGAGCGGCCCGCCGAGGACGATGACATGAGCACCACGATCAACAACCAGACCAGCCAGGACGTGTATGCCGCGCTGGGCCTGAACGCCCCGAACAGCAGCGCCACCAAGAAGAAGGACACGCTGGACCAGGCTGATTTCCTGCGCCTGATGACCGAACAGCTGCAGCACCAGGATCCGCTGAAGCCGATGGACAACACGCAGATGGTCGCGCAGATGGCGCAGATGTCCACGGTGCAGGGCATCACCGACCTCAACACCACCGTACAGGGTTTCCAGAGCGCGATGGCCAGCGACCAGGTGCTGCGCGGCGCGGCGCTGGTGGGCCACGAAGTGCTGGTGCCCTCGGAAAAGCTGGTACTGGACGAGGACGGCAGCGTGAGCGGCACGGTGGCTGCGCCCGGCGCGGGCATCGTCACCGTCGACATCACCGACGCCACCGGCAACAAGGTGGCGCAGTTGAGCGTGGAAGCGAAGGCCGCCGGTGAGACCCGTTTCGAATGGGACGGCAACGACGCCAACGGCAAGCGCATGCCGGCCGGCAGTTACACCATCGCCGCCAGCCACACCGATGCCAGTGGCGCGAACACCACGCTGTCCACCTATGTGCAGGCGCCGGTGGAAAGCGTGACCGTCGGTTCCGACGGCCTGTACCTGAACCTCAAGGGGCTGGGTACCGCCCCGATCGACTACGTGCTGCGCATCAGCTGACACGCCCACCCGACTTCCCGAGGAATCCCGCATGGCTTTCAACGTGTCCCTGTCCGGCATCACCGCCGCCAACACCGACCTGAGCGTCACCGCCAACAACGTCGCCAACGTCAACACCACCGGCTTCAAGGAATCGCGCGCGGAGTTCGCCGATCTGTTCTCGGCCACCAGCTACGGCCTGTCGCGCAATGCCGTGGGTTCAGGCGTGCGCGTTTCCAACGTCGCCCAGCAGTTCAACCAGGGCAACAACACCCAGACCGGTCGTGGCCTGGATCTGGCGATTTCCGGCGAAGGTTTCTTCACCATGAACATGAACGGCCAGCGCACCTATACGCGCGCCGGCAACTTCCAGACCGATGCGCAGGGCTTCGTGGTCAATCCGCAGGGTGCACGCCTGCAGGTGTTCGCGCCCAATACCGATGGCACCACCTTCGATGCCGGCCGACTCACCGACCTGCAGCTGCTGACCACCGACAGCCCGCCGAAGCAGACCGGCACCGTGCAGTTGGCCTTCACCCTGCCGGCGAATGCACAGCAGCCGACCGTGACCCCGTTCGATCCGGCCGATTCCAACAGCTACAGCCAGTCCAGCGGCGGCGTCACCGTCTACGATTCGCTGGGCGTCAGCCACACGCAGACCTCGTACTTCGTCAAGGGCGAGGTCGAAAACACCTGGCAGGTGCACAATTTCGTGGACGGCCAGCAGGTCGGCGAACCGACCACGCTGTCGTTCAGCCCCAGCGGTGCGCTGGAGCAGCCGGCCAATGGCAGGATCGTGATGGATGCCTTCACCCCCACCACCGGTGCCGGCCAGCTCGACCTGACCCTGGATGTTACCGGCTCCACCCAGTACGGCGAGAAGTTCGCGCTGCGCAATTTCCAGCAGGACGGCTACGCCGCCGGCAAGCTCAATGAAATCAGCGTTTCCGAACAGGGCGTGGTGTACGCGCGTTATTCCAATGGCGACGACCGTGCGCTGGGCCAGGTCGCGCTGACCAACTTCAACAATCCGCAGGGACTGGAATCCACCGGCAACAACATGTGGGTGGAAAGCTTCGCCTCCGGCGCCGCACGTACCGCATCGCCGGATTCGTCGGACCTGGGCAGCATCCAGGCCGGCGCACTGGAATCATCCACCGTGGACCTCACCGAACAGCTGGTGAACATGATCGTGGCGCAGCGCAATTTCCAGGCCAACGCG
>JAFAFF010000297.1 GCA_023423605.1 Pseudomonadota bacterium | reverse complement strand
CGAGCGCGGCGATGGCACGCACGCAGGCGATCTTCATTTCCTCGTTGATCGCGGTGGCGCCCACGTCCAGCGCGCCACGGAACAGGTACGGGAAGCAGAGAACGTTGTTCACCTGGTTCGGGTAATCCGAACGGCCCGTGCCGATGATCGCGTCCGGACGCGCCGCACGCGCGTCTTCCGGCATGATTTCAGGGGTTGGATTGGCCAGCGCGAAGATCACCGGATCCGGCGCCATGGTCTTCACCATCTCGGCAGTGAGGATGCCGGGTGCCGACAGGCCCAGGAAGATGTCCGCGCCGTCGACGATCTCCGCCAGCGTGCGCTTGTCGGTATCGCGCGCATAGCGCTGCTTTTCCGGATCCAGGTCGGTGCGACCGGTATGGATCACGCCTTCGCGGTCGAAGGCCAGGATGTTTTCCGGCCTCAAGCCCAGCTGTACCAGCATGTTCACGCAGGAAATGCCCGCCGCGCCCATGCCGGTGGTCGCCAGTCGCACGTCCTCGATCTTCTTGCCGGTGATGGCCATGGCGTTGAGCACGGCGGCGCCGACGATGATCGCGGTGCCGTGCTGGTCGTCGTGGAACACCGGAATCTTCATGCGCTCGCGCAGCTTGCGCTCGACGATGAAGCATTCCGGCGCCTTGATGTCTTCCAGGTTGATGCCGCCGAAGGTCGGCTCAAGCGAGGCGATGATGTCCACCAGCTTGTCCGGGTCCAGCTCATCCACTTCGATGTCGAACACATCGATGCCGGCGAACTTCTGGAACAGCACACCCTTGCCTTCCATCACCGGCTTGCCGGCCAGCGGACCGATGTTGCCCAGTCCCAGCACGGCGGTGCCGTTGGAAATCACCGCCACCAGGTTGCCGCGGGCGGTCAGTTCGCTGGCCTGCTGCGGATCGGCCTTGATGGCTTCGCAGGCGTAGGCCACGCCCGGGGAATAGGCCAACGACAGGTCGCGCTGGGTCAGCATCGGCTTGGTCGCGGTCACCTTGATCTTGCCCGGCGGCGACATGCGGTGGTAATCGAGGGCGGCCTGCTTGAAATCTTCGTTGGACATCGACTGGGACACATGAATGGGCGAAGGGGACAGGGGATCATACCCCCGTTGGGCGACACGGACCTGTCGCGGGCCTGTCGCAGCGATGCTGCAGTCGCACAATCCGTCGGCGTATGCGGGTGCCGGGCCCGTGTCGGCGCGCGGATCTTCTGGTGCAGGCGATGGTGCCAGCGGCCCGCAGCGGGCCATGGGTGCCGCGTAGCCGGGCAGAGCCCGGCCCTATCACTGCAGCCGGGCAGAGCCCGGCTCTACAAGGGGAATCCGCGTGCGGCGATCAGACCTTGGTTGCCATCGGCAGGGCGGCGTCGACCGGCCGCGGCAGTTCGTTTTCGCGGCCATCCAGCGCCAGCGTCAGGCGGTCGCGGTCCAGTGCGTTCTCCCAGCGCGACACCACCACGGTGGCCACCGCGTTGCCGATGAAGTTGGTCAGCGAGCGGCATTCGCTCATGAAGCGGTCCACGCCCAGGATCAGCGCCATGCCGGCCACCGGCACTTCCGGCACCACGGCCAGGGTCGCTGCCAGGGTGATGAAGCCGGCCCCGGTGACGCCCGCCGCGCCCTTGGAACTGAGCATGGCCACCAGCAGCAGGGCGATCTGATGGCCCAGGGTGAGTTCGGTGTTGGTGGCCTGGGCGATGAACAGCGCGGCCAGGGTCATGTAGATGTTGGTGCCGTCCAGGTTGAACGAGTATCCCGTGGGCACCACCAGGCCGACCACCGACTTGCTGCAGCCGGCACGTTCCATCTTCTCCATCAGCGACGGCAGCGCCGACTCCGACGAGGACGTGCCCAGCACCAGCAGCAGTTCCGCCTTCAGGTAGCGGGCCAGCTTGAACACCGAGAAGCCGCAGAACCGGCAGACCAGCCCCAGGATCACCGCCACGAACAGGAACGAGGTCAGGTAGAACGAGCCGACCAGCCAGGCCAGGTTGATCAGCGAGCCGACGCCATATTTGCCGATGGTGAAGGCGATGGCACCAAACGCACCTATCGGCGCGGCCTTCATCAGGATGTGCACCAGGCGGAATACCGGGGCGGTCAGCGCCTCCAGGAAGCTCAGCACCGGCCGGCCCTTCTCGCCCACCAGGGCAAGCGCGATGCCGAACAGCACGGCCACGAACAGCACCTGCAGGATGTTGCCTTCCACGAACGCGCTGACCAGGGTGGCCGGGATGATGTCCATCGCGAAGCCGACCAGGGTCAGTTCGTGGGACTTCTGCACATAGGTGTTGACCGCGGTCTGGTCCAGGTCGGCCGGATTGATGTTCATGCCGGCACCGGGCTGCACCACGTGCGCCACGATCATGCCGACGATCAGCGCCAGCGTGGAGAAGAACAGGAAGTAGGCCATCGACTTGGCAAACACCCGCCCGACCGTGCGCAGCTGGGTCATGCCGGCGATGCCGGTGACGATGGTCAGGAAGATGACCGGCGCGATGATCATCTTCACCAGCTTGATGAATGCGTCGCCCAGCGGCTTCAGCGATTCGGCGAACGCCGGTTCGTAATGACCCAGGATGGCACCCAGGACGATGGCGACCACCACCTGGAAATACAGCTGGCGGTAGAACGGCAGCGGTCTGGCCGGCACCGGGGAAGCGGTGGGAACGTGCATGGCGGGCTCCGGAAGGGACGGATGGCGGGAAACGACGCGAACGGCACGGACAGCGCACGGCGCGGCATCGGATGGCGCCCTTTGTACGCGCCCTTGTCGCCGCAGCAGATAACCTATTGGTACTAAGCCGCTGGTTCAGATAGCCCGCTCCTCGTCCGGAGCCCTAGACTTGCGTCGCGCAGGACCGGGCAGTGCCCGGCCCTGCGTTCCCCCATTGCTGTTTGCAGACCACGAGATACGCCCCCATGCGCATGACCCCCACCCTGCTTGCCCTTTCCCTGGCCAGCAGCCCCCTGCTGGCTTCGGCTGCCGATTTCGACAACTGGCCCACCAAGGTGACTTTCTCCGACGGCACCGAGCTGGCGGCCACCGCCAACATCGCCTACGACTGGAACAATTTCTCCAGCGACATGGACAACGATGACGACATGCGCCGCAAGGAATTCGGCGCCACGCTGAAGAAGAAAGGCGTCTACGACGCGATGGTCTACTACGATTTCGAATCCGAAACCTGGCTGGACGTGTACCTGCGCCTGGAAAGCAAGGCGCTGTTCGGCCGGGATATCGGCAAGTTCCGCTTCGGTTACATGAAGACCCCGGTCGGCCTGGACGCGGTGACCAGTTCGCGCGCCGGCAGTTTCCTGGAACAGGCGCTGCCCGTGCAGGCGATCTACGCCGGCCGCCGGACCGGCGTGGAATGGTT
>JAFAFF010000273.1 GCA_023423605.1 Pseudomonadota bacterium | reverse complement strand
ATCGAACAGGTCAACCAGACCGTGGTGCAGATGGACGAAACCACCCAGCAGAACGCTGCGCTGGTGGAAGAAGCCACTGCCGCCGCACGCGCCATGGAAGAACAGGCCGGCCACCTGAGCGAAGCGGTGTCGGTGTTCAAGCTGGAAGACACCGACGAAGCGACACCGGCACCGGTACGTTCGCGTCCGTCGGCCGCTGCGGCTGGCCCGGCGGCCACGCCGCGCCGCGCAGCGCCGCGCCAGCCGCTGGCCGAAGTGGCCGATGGCGAGTGGCAGGAATTCTGAGCCGCAACGCAAGGTGATCGAACAGGACGGAGGCGCAGGCCTCCGTCCTTTTTTGTATGTCCGCAGCGCTCAATTTTCCCCGGTCGCGGCCGATACCGGTGTTGCCGCCGCCGCATCCGCCGGCGTGGCACCCTCTCCCTGCTCCGGTCTGTACATGATGCTCACGCAACGCTGGCACCGCTTCTTCGACAACCTTCCGGTCCGCCGCAAGCTCGGCCTGCTCACCCTGCTGATCGCCCTGGGGGTCATCCTGCTGTCGGTGGTGGCCGCGCGCATGCAGTACCTGGACCTCACCGAGACGCGCAAGCAGGCGCTGGCGGTGCAGGTGGAACTGAGCGAAGGCGTGCTGGCGCATTACCAGCGCCTGGCCGAAAGTGGCGAAATGAGCGAGGACGCCGCCAAGGCGGCCGCGCTGCAGGCGTTGTCGTCGATGCGAGCCCGCGACAACGCGCATTACTACAACGTGCTGGACACCAACTACACG
Source organism: Pseudomonadota bacterium (assembly GCA_023423605.1). Taxonomy (GTDB): domain Bacteria; phylum Pseudomonadota; class Gammaproteobacteria; order Xanthomonadales; family Xanthomonadaceae; genus Stenotrophomonas. The sequence continues at coordinate 6,310 of JAFAFF010000273.1, read as the reverse complement.
ATGCTGATGCATCCGTTCCGGCCGCAGTACGCCGGCAAGTCGCAGAAGGATTACGTATCCGACGACGGCGTGCGCATCTACTACCAGCAGGTGGGCATGGCCCGCATCGGTGGCGGCTACACGTACTACCAGACCAACCGCCCGGATCATGACGGTCCGCTGGACAAGGTGGTCTACTCGCACATGTTCGAGCCCTGGCAGTGGGTGGTCACCAGTGGCGTCTACATGGATGACGTGCAGGCCCAGGCCGGCCAGTTCGCGCTGGTGATGGGCATTGCCGGCGGCGTGCTGGTCCTGCTGGTGCTGGCGCTGAGCTGGGTGATCGGCAGCCGCGTCGCGGTGCCGCTGCGCCGGGCCACCCGCGTGGCCGAGAACATCGCTGCCGGCAAGCTGGACAACAGCATCGGCGAACAGCCGCACGACGAGACCGGACGCCTGCTGCACAGCATGGCGCGCATGCAGGACCAGCTGCACACCGTCATCGCCGGCCAGCGCGAAATGGCGCGCCGGCACCAGGCCGGTGAACTCAGCTACCGTATCGATGCCAGTACCACGCCCGGCGAGTACGGGCAGATGGTCAGCGACACCAACACCCTGGTCGGCGACCACGTGCAGACCCTGCATGATGTGCTGGCGGTGGTGAAGCAGTACGCGGTGGGTGACCTGCGTGCGGATATCGCCCGTTACCCGGGTGAGAAGGCCGAAATGACCGCCACGGTCGACACGGTGAAGGCCAACCTGGGCCGCATCAATGCCGAGATCAAGCGTCTGGCCAGCGCCGCGGCGGCCGGCGATTTCAGCCAGCGTGGCGACGCGGCGCGCTTCGAACACGATTTCCGCGTGATGGTGGAAAACCTCAACGCGATGATGGCGGTCAGCGACGACAACCTGGGCAAGCTCTCCGCCCTGCTCTCGGCCATCGCCGAAGGCGACCTGACCGCGCGGATGCACGGCGAATTCCAGGGCGTGTTCGCGCGCATGCGCGACGATGCCAATGCCACCGTGGTGCAGCTGACGCGCATCGTCAGCCAGATCCAGGATGCCACCAGCAGCATCACCCTGGCCGCCGGCGAGATCGCCAGCGGCAACACCGATCTTTCACGGCGCACTGAACAGCAGGCGGCCAACCTGGAAGAGACCGCAGCCTCGATGGAGGAGCTCACCTCCACCGTGCGCCAGAATGCCGAACACGCCCGCCAGGCCAACCAGCTGGCCATCGGCGCGGCCGGCGTGGCCTCACAGGGTGGCGAAGTGGTCGGCCAGGTGGTCGCCACCATGAGCGCCATCGAGGCGTCGTCGAAGCGGATCGCCGACATCATCTCGGTGATCGACGGCATCGCCTTCCAGACCAACATCCTGGCACTGAATGCGGCGGTGGAAGCCGCGCGTGCCGGCGAACAGGGTCGTGGTTTCGCGGTGGTGGCCAGTGAAGTGCGCAGCCTTGCCCAGCGCTCGGCGGCCGCGGCCAAGGAGATCAAGGGCCTGATCGACGATTCGGTCGGCAAGGTCGCCGACGGTTCCACCCTGGTGCATCAGGCGGGCGCCACCATGGACGAGATCGTCTCCTCGGTACAGCGCGTGAACGACATCATGGCCGAGATTTCCGCCGCTTCGCAGGAGCAGAGCGCCGGCATCGACCAGGTCAACCAGACCGTGGTGCAGATGGACGAGACCACCCAGCAGAATGCTGCGCTGGTGGAAGAAGCCACCGCCGCTGCGCGCGCCATGGAGGAACAGGCGGTGCAGCTGGCCGATGCGGTCGCGATCTTCCGCCTGGACGACCAGGTCGGCGTGGCGGTACGTGCGGTGGCCGCGAAAGTGCAGCCGACATCCCCTTCGGTCCCCACCCTTCCGCGTGGCCCCGCGCCGCGCGCGTCCACCCGGCAGCGCCCGCTGCCGACACCGGACGGTGGCGACTGGCAGGAATTCTGATCCACCCGGCGCGGCACCCAGCCGCGCCGCTGCCCTCCGCCCTGGATACGCGCCGTGAACCTGCCAGCTGCTCCTGCCGTCCACAACGAAAACCGCGAGTTCGAGTTCGCCGATCGCGATTTCCGGCGCGTCTGCGAACTCATCCACCAGCGCGCCGGCATCGCCCTGGCGCCGGCCAAGCGCGACATGGTGTACGGACGCCTGTCGCGGCGGCTGCGGGCGCTCGGCATGCGCAGTTTCCATCAGTACCTGGATCACCTGGAAACGGGCGGTGACGAGGAGTGGCAGGCGTTCACCAATGCGCTCACCACCAACCTGACCGCATTCTTCCGCGAACCACATCATTTCGAACGCCTGCGCGAGGAACTGCAGCAGCGCGCCGGGATGGCCAGCAGCGCGCATCCGCTGCTGCTGTGGTCGTGTGCCGCCTCCACCGGCGAAGAACCGTACTCGATGGCGATCACCGCCTGCGAAGCCTTCGGCACGCTGAAGCCACCCGTGCGCATCGTCGCCACCGATGTCGACACCCAGGTGCTGGCCACGGCCGCCCGCGGCGTCTACGCGATCGACCGGGTGACCAGCCTCGAACCTGGCCTGCGCCGGCGCTACTTCCAGCGCGGCACCGGCCCCAACGAAGGCCAGTGCCGGGTGCTGCCCGCCCTGCGCGAACTGATCGACTATCGGCCGCTGAACCTGCTGGCACCGCGCTACGACATCGGCGGACCGTTCACCGCGCTGTTCTGCCGCAACGTGATGATCTACTTCGACAAGCCCACCCAGCGTGGCATCCTCGGCCGGCTGGTACCGCACCTGGCCGATGACGGCCTGCTGTATACCGGCCACTCGGAGAACTACCTGCATGCGGCCGACCTGATCCAGCCATGTGGCCGCACGCTGTATCGCCGTGCGCCGGGAGCCCGCGCATGAACCTTGCGCTGCGCAACGACGAGGTGATGCGCTACCGCGATCCGCGCTTCAAGGTGACGGCCGCCAAGCTGCTGCCCACCCAGTACCTGGTGGTGGACGACGACACCGTGCTGACCACCACGCTGGGCTCCTGCGTGGCTGCCTGCCTGCGCGATCCGGTGCTGCGCATCGGCGGCATGAACCATTTCCTGCTGCCCGAAGGCAATGTCGGCGACGGCGCTCCCGCCCGCTACGGCAGCTATGCCATGGAGCTGCTGATCAACGACCTGCTCAAGCGCGGCGCGCACCGCAAGCGCCTGGAGGCCAAGGTATTCGGCGGCGCCAACGTGCTCAAGGGCTTCACCAGCAATCCGGTGGGCACCCGCAACGCCGAGTTCGTGCGCCAGTACCTGCAGGCCGAACATATCCCTGTCCTCGCCGAAGACCTGTGCGGCATCCATCCGCGCAAGATCTGGTTCTTCGCCGACACCGGCAGGGTGGTGGTGCAGCGGTTGCCGCATGCGCACGAGGCCGAAGTGGCCGCCGCCGAATCGGCGGTGCGTGCGCGGCTGTCCAGGGCGCCGGTCACCGGTGGCGTGGAGCTGTTCGAATGAGCCTGGTGCAACCCTGCCGTGTGCTGATCGTCGACGATTCGGCGGTGGTCAGGCAGATCCTCAGCGAGATCCTCGCCAGCGACGCCGGCATCGAGGTGGTCGGCACCGCCGCCGACCCACTGCTGGCGCGCGACAAGATCAAGCGGCTGGCGCCGGATGTGATCACCCTGGACGTGGAAATGCCGCGCATGGATGGCCTGGCGTTCCTGGAAAACCTGATGCGGCTGCATCCGCTGCCGGTGGTGATGATTTCCTCTCTGACCGAACGCGGCGCGGATACCACCCTGCAGGCGCTGGCGCTGGGCGCGGTGGATTTCGTGTCCAAGCCGAAACTCGACGTGGCGCGTGGCCTGGCCGGTTATGCCGAAGAGATCATCGAAAAGGTGAAGGCCGCGGCGCGCTCACGCGTGCGACCGCTGGTGCGCGGTCCCGTGGCCGCCAGGCTTACTCTGCCGGCGACCAGTCCTTCGGTGGTGCCGCGCGGTGCGCAGTTCCGCACCACCGACCGCCTGATTGCACTCGGCGCCTCGGCCGGCGGTACCGAAGCACTGCGCGTGGTACTGGAAAGCCTGCCTGCCGATGCTCCCGCGGTAGTGATGACCCAGCACCTGCCGGCCACCTTCAGCGCCGCGTTCGCCGAACGCCTGGACCGTCATGCGGCCATGGCCGTGCGCGAGGCCAGCGATGGTGAAGCCGTGCTGCCGGGCCACGCCTACCTGCCACCGGGCGGCCGCCATCTGCGGGTGATCCGCGATGGCGCGCGCTGGCGTTGCCGCATCGATGATGGTCCGGCGGTGAATCGCCACAAGCCAGCGGTGGACGTGCTGTTCCAGTCGGTGGCGCAGAGCGCCGGCGCCAATGCCATCGGGGCGATCCTGACCGGCATGGGCGACGATGGTGCCCGTGGCCTGCTGCAGATGCGCCAGGCTGGCGCACCTACGCTGGTGCAGGATGAAGCCAGCTCGGTGGTATGGGGCATGCCCGGCGCCGCGTTCAAGCTGGGCGCGGCCACGGAAACCGTGCCATTGGAGCGCATCGCCGAACGCCTGCTGGCGCTCGCCCACGCATCGTAGAGCGGGGCTCTGCCCCGCTGCGCAGTATTCCCCAGCCGTTGTAGAGCGGGGCTCTGCCCCGCTGCGCGGTAATCCATCAGCCGGGCAGAGCCCGGCTCTACGTGAACCTCGTCCCGTGCAACGAAAAGGCCCCCGTCCTGCGACGGGGGCCCTGCCTGCATCGGATCACCGGGCATGCCCGGTGTCACCGCATCAAGCCGCGACGGTCTTCGCCGATTCCTGGTATTCCTCGATCTGGTCGAAGTTCATGTAGCGGTAGATCTGCGCGCCGCTGGCTTCCAGCACGCCGACATCGGCCATGTACTCTTCGCGGGTCGGGATACGGCCCAGGCGCGAGCAGATCGCCGCCAGTTCCGCCGAACCCAGGTACACATTGGTGTTGCGACCCAGGCGGTTGGGAAAGTTGCGGGTCGAGGTCGACATCGCCGTGGAGCCTTCGCGGATCTGCGCCTGGTTGCCCATGCACAGCGAGCAGCCCGGCATTTCCATGCGTGCGCCGGTGGCGCCGAAGGTTCCGTACACGCCTTCCTTGGTCAGCTCCGCAGCGTCCATCTTGGTCGGCGGGGCCACCCACAGGCGGGTCGGCAGGTCACGCTTGCCATCCAGCAGCTTCGCCGCAGCACGGAAGTGACCGATGTTGGTCATGCACGAACCGATGAACACCTCGTCGATCTTCGCGCCGGCCACCTCGGACAGCGTCTTGACGTCGTCCGGATCGTTCGGGCAGGCCACGATCGGCTCGTGGATGTCGGCCAGGTCGATCTCGATGACCGCGGCGTACTCCGCATCCGCATCCGGCTCCAGCAGCTGCGGATCGGCCAGCCATTCCTTCATCTTGTCGATGCGGCGCTGCAGCGAGCGCGGATCCTCGTAGCCTTCGGAGATCATCCACTGCAGCAGCGTGATGTTGCTGGTCAGGTATTCGATGATCGGTGCCTTGTCCAGGCGCACCGAGCAACCGGCCGCCGAACGCTCGGCAGATGCATCGGACAGTTCGAACGCCTGTTCGACCTTCAGGTCCGGCAGGCCTTCGATTTCCAGGATGCGGCCGGAGAAGATGTTCTTCTTGCCCGCCTTGGCCACGGTCAACAGGCCCTGCTTGATGGCGTACAGCGGGATCGCATTGACCAGGTCGCGCAGGGTCACGCCCGGCTGCATCCTGCCCTTGAAGCGCACCAGCACCGATTCGGGCATGTCCAGCGGCATCACGCCGGTGGCGGCGGCGAACGCCACCAGGCCCGAACCGGCCGGGAACGAAATGCCCACCGGGAAACGGGTGTGCGAGTCACCGCCAGTGCCCACGGTGTCCGGCAGCAGCATGCGGTTGAGCCAGCTGTGGATCACGCCATCGCCCGGACGCAGCGAAATGCCGCCGCGGGTGGAGATGAACTCCGGCAGGGTGTGGTGGGTCTTGACGTCCACGGGCTTCGGATACGCCGCGGTGTGGCAGAACGACTGCATCACCAGGTCGGCGGAGAAGCCCAGGCAGGCCAGGTCCTTCAGCTCATCGCGGGTCATCGGGCCGGTGGTGTCCTGCGAACCCACCGAAGTCATCTTCGGCTCGCAGTAGGTGCCCGGGCGCATGCCCTGCCCTTCCGGCAGACCGCACGCACGGCCGACCATCTTCTGTGCCAGCGAGAAGCCCTTGCCGGTATCGACCGGCTGCACCGGCAGGCGGAACAGGTCGGTCGGGGCCAGGCCCAGCGCTTCGCGTGCCTTGCCGGTCAGGCCACGGCCGACGATCAGCGGAATGCGGCCACCGGCGCGCACTTCGTCGAACAGCAC
>JAFAFF010000203.1 GCA_023423605.1 Pseudomonadota bacterium | reverse complement strand
GACAGCGGGGCAGCCTTCTTCCAGGCGTCGATCGCCTTGTCGACCTGCTGCGGTTCGGCATAGTAATAGGACTGCGCCAGCGCCAGGTAAACCTGGTGGTCCGGCTTCAGGATGCCCTTTTCGAGGCCTTCGTTGATGACCGCGATGACATCCTTTTCCTTGTTTTCGGTATTGGCGTAGATCGAATACAGCTGCTTGTATTCGCGCTCTTCGGTGAGCTGGCCCGAAGCACGCAGCTTGTCCAGCACCGCGGCGGCCTTGTCCATCTGGTCGGCCTGCGAATACATGCTGGCCAGGTTGAGCTGGGCCTTCTTGTCGTTCGGGTTCTTCGCCACCAGCGCCTCGGCGGCCTTGACCGCTTCGCCGGTCTTGCCGCCTTCGGAATAGGCGGCCATCAGCAGCTGGTTCCACTGGTCCTTCGGTTCCGGCGATGCCTTGATCGCTTCTTCCAGCACCGGGATCGCTTCATCGTAGCGCTCCAGCTGGTACAGCGCCTGGCCCTTGACGATCAGTTCCTCCGGCTTCTTCGAACCGCTTTCGGCGAAGTACTTGTCCAGCAGGGCCAGGCCCTGTGCGGTCTGGCCTTCTTCCTGCAACTGCAGCTGGGCCAGCATCAGCATGGACTGATAATGCCCGTTGTTGTCCAGGCCGTTGAAATCCAGCACCTGCTGCAGGTACTTCATCGCATCCGGGATGTTGTCTTCCTGATAGGCGGCCTGCGAAGCCAGCTGCGCGGCCAGCGACTTGTCATATTCGTTGGCTGCCGAATTGCCGAGCACCTCGTTGGCCTGCGCCAGCGTTTCCGGGAACTTCTGGTCGTTGTAGGTGTCTACCAGTTTCTGCAGCTGCTTGCCCAGCTTGGGCGAGGACTTCAGCGACGGCTCCTTGCGCGTGGCGTTCGGGTAGAGCACTTCGGCTGCCTGGGCCTTGCCGCCACGGCGCTCGGTCCGTTCGGAACGATCCGCCGAGCGCGCCTGGGCGAATGCGTCGGTGACCACGGCGCCACTCACGGCGGTCGCGATGAGGACGGTAAGCAGGGCTTTCTTGTGGTTACGGAGAATCATCTTTCACCTCGATCGGACCGCTGGGCGGCAGCATTGACGGACGTCAGAAAAATCTGAGCCGCCAAACGTATCAGAATTATCTGACGTGAGAAATCGTTTCCTGTGCTGCATCACAGCAAATTAACGGAAGCTCAGCTACAGCGTGGCGCATTTCCGGCTGCCCGGGCTTGCTGGTAAACGCCCTGCAGGCCCGGTGCATCGCGTTGCAGTTCGCGGATGCGGTTGGCGGGATCCGGATGGGTGGACAGCCATTGCGGTGTCCGCGCGCCGCTGGCCGCCATCATGTTCTGCCACAGATTGACCGCTTGGGCGGGGTCGAAACCTGCCTCGGCCATCAGCCGCTGACCGACTACGTCGGCCTCGCTTTCCTGGGTGCGTGAACCCGGCAGCAGGAACAGCGCCTGCGCGCCCATGCCACCGAACTGGTTCACGGCGCTGGCGGCGGTATCGCCATAGGCAGCCCCGGCGAGTGCGCCGACCACCGAAAGTCCGGTCTGCGCGCCCATCTGCCGGGTGATGCGCTCTTCATGGTGGCGGGCGATCACATGGCCGATCTCATGACCGATCACCGCGGCCAGCTGGTCCTGGTTCTTCGCCACCGAGAAAATACCGGTGTTCACCCCCACCTTGCCGCCGGGCAGGGCGAAGGCATTGGGTTCGCTGTCCACGAAAACACCGGTTTCCCAGCGCACGTTGCGGTACTGGGACGGCAGCCTGGCCACCAGCGCGTTGACCACGCACTGCACGTAGGCGTTCTGTTTGCCGTCGGTACTGAGTTTTTCCTTCTGCTTGGTTTCAGCGAAGGCCTGTGCACCCAACTGGTCCAGTTCTGCCTGCGATACACCGCCCACCACCTGCCGCCGCCCGGTGGGTGAGGTGGTGGTTGCACAGGCGCCCAGCAGCGCGGCGATGGTGAAGCCCAGCAGCAGTCGTTTCATGGATCCGGTTCCCCTTGTTCACGTCCATGAGTTTCCACTGCAGCGGCTTAATGTTTCGTCAAACAGACGAAACACGGCTAACCGACGCCGAACGTCACCAGCAACGCCAGTGCCACCGCATTGTTCAGGGCGTGCGCCAGCACCGGAGCCCACAGCGTGCCCGTGCGCTGGTAGAGCCAGCAGAATGCCGCGCCCATGCCGCCGTAGATCAACCACAACTGGGCGATTTCCAGCGGCCCGTTGGCGCTGGTTCCCGGTATTTCGTGAACCAGCGCGAAGGCCAGGCTGCTCAACAGCATGCCCAGCGCGGGACGACCAGCCTGCCACAGGCGCCCGAACAGCACGCGGCGGAACAACAGTTCTTCGTAGGCGGGGGCCAGCACGACCGCGAACAGGGCGAGGAACCACGGAAACCGGTCCACGGCACGGGTCATCAGGTCGAGATTGGTTGGTACCGGCTCGATGCCGGCGTGCCGGGCCAGGAAAGCGATGCCGTTGCTGCCGATGATGACCAGTGCCGCCACCATCACCGTCCAGCCCCAGGTGGACGGCCGCCGCAGGGCACGGCGTGACACCTGGAGTTCGGCCGCGCTGGCACGGCGCCGGCAGAAATAGAGGATCAGCGCGGCACCACCGGTGGCTACCAGCGCCATCAGGATCTGCGCCAGGGCACCGGGTTGGCCAAGCTGGCTGGCCAGTGCCTGCGGATCCGGCGTGCCATCACCCGCCGCGGCCGCCTGCAGGCCGACGACAACACCACGATAGGCACCCCAGACCAGGCCGCCAACCAGGCTCAGGCCGAACAGGATGACCGCAGCCAGCCCAAGGTCGATCAGGAAACCCGCCACCGGCGAGCCGGCCTTGCGCGGCTGGGGCAACGGAACGCCCGAAAGGGGCGGCGGAACCGGGGAGGTGGCGGACATCGATAACCTGGCGACGGAGAAGGAAGCCGGTGCATGCGGGCACGCACCGGCGGCTTCCGATTGTGTCAGATATCCAGGTTCGCGACTTTCAGCGCATTGTCTTCGATGAAGTCACGACGCGGTTCGACGACATCGCCCATCAGGGTGCTGAAGATCTCATCGGCAGCCACGGCGTCCTCGATCCGCACCTGCAACAGGCGCCGGGTATCCGGATTGACGGTGGTATCCCACAGCTGTTCCGGATTCATCTCGCCCAGGCCCTTGAAGCGCTGGATCTGGCGGCCACGCTTGGCCTCTTCCAGCAGCCAGTCCTGTGCCTGCGCGAAGCTGGAAACTTCGATCGATTTCGCGCCGCGGGCAATGGTCGCGCCTTCGCGGACCAGGCCATGCAGCAGGGTGGAGGCCTGGTAGAGCGCACGCAGCTCGCCGCCTTCGAATGCCGCCAGCGGCAGCACCTGCACGTGTTCTTCGCCCATGTGGCGGCGGGTCACCAGCACCGCGGCCGGACGCTGGTCGTTGGGTTCCTGCAGTTCCAGGGTAAACCGTGCCGAGCCCAGGCTGCCCTGGTTCAGGCGCGTGGCCAGCGCATCCAGCCCCTGTCCTGCCGGGGCCTGCAACAGGTGCTCCAGATCCATCGGCACGAAATCCAGCAGTGCCTCCAGCAGGCTGCGATCATAGCGGTGGGCGTTGCGTTCGATGGCATCCAGCGCGGCCGCATAGGTCAGCAGCAGCTTCTCCAGGGCCACGCCTTCGATGGCCTTTTCGCCACGGGCGGGCGTCAGGGCAGCATTCTCCACCGCGCTGCTGGCCAGATAGCTGTCCAGGGCCGGATCGTCCTTCAGGTACAGCTCGGTCTTGCCCTGCTTGATCTTGTACAGCGGCGGCAGGCCGATGAACACATGGCCACGCTCGATCAGGTCCGGCATCTGCCGGTAGAAGAACGTCAACAGCAGCGTGCGGATGTGCGCGCCGTCGACGTCGGCGTCGGTCATGATGATGATCTTGTGGTAGCGCAGCTTGTCCGGGTTGTATTCGTCCCGGCCGATGCCCGTGCCCAGCGCGGTAATCAGGGTACCCACCTGGTCGGAAGCAAGCATGCGGTCGAAGCGCGCGCGTTCCACGTTGAGGATCTTGCCGCGCAGCGGCAGCACGGCCTGGTTCTTGCGGTTGCGGCCCTGCTTGGCCGAGCCCCCCGCCGAGTCACCCTCGACGATGAACAGTTCCGACAGTGCCGGGTCCTTTTCCTGGCAGTCCGCCAGCTTGCCCGGCAGGCCGGCGATGTCCAATGCGCCCTTGCGGCGGGTCAGGTCACGCGCCTTGCGGGCGGCCTCGCGGGCACGCGCGGCATCGACGATCTTGCCGGCGATGGCCTTGGCTTCGTTGGGATTTTCCTGCAGGAAGTCCTCCAGGCGCGCGCCAAAAGCGCTTTCCACGGCCGGGCGCACGTCCGAGCTGACCAGCTTTTCCTTGGTCTGGCTGGAGAAGCTGGGGTCCGGCACCTTCACCGACAGCACCGCGATCATGCCTTCGCGCATGTCATCGCCGGTCAGGTTGATCTTGGCCTGCTTGGCGATGCCGTTCTGTTCGATGTAGTTGTTCAGCACGCGGGTCAGCGCGCCACGGAAGCCCGCCAGATGGGTGCCACCGTCCTTCTGCGGGATGTTGTTGGTGAAGCAGTACATCGTTTCCTGGTAGGAATCGGTCCACTGCAGTGCCACTTCCACGGTGATGCCGTTGGATTCGCCGGTGACGGCGATGACGTTCGGGTGCAACGGGGTCTTCAGCTGCGCCAGATGCTCCACGAAGCTGCGGATGCCGCCTTCGTAGTGGAAGTCGTCGCGGCGACCATCGCCGCGCTCATCGATCAGCGCGATCTTGACGCCGGAATTGAGGAAGGACAGTTCGCGCAGGCGACGGGCCAGGATGTCGTAGTGGAACTCCACGTTGTCATGGAACGCCGTGGTCGAAGGCCAGAAACGCAGCGTGGTACCGCGCCGGCTGCTGGTTTCCACCTGGTTCAACGGTCCCAGCGCCGCACCGTCGCTGTATTCCTGCTGGTAATGGAAGCCACCCTGGTAGATATCCAGCACCAGCTTCTGGGACAGCGCATTGACCACGCTGACGCCGACGCCGTGCAGGCCACCGGACACCTTGTAGCTGTTGTCGTCGAACTTGCCGCCGGCATGCAGCACGGTCATCACCACTTCCGCGGCGGAGACCTCGCGATCGAGCTTCCGGCTCATCTGCTCATGCTTGCCGACCGGGATGCCACGGCCGTTGTCGGACACCGAGACCGAACCGTCGGCGTGGATGGTCACCATCACGTTGTCGGCGTGGCCGGCCAGCGCCTCATCGATGGAGTTGTCGACAACTTCGAACACCATATGGTGCAGACCGGTGCCGTCATGGACGTCGCCGATATACATGCCGGGGCGCTTGCGGACAGCCTCCAGCCCCTCCAGGGCAGTAATGCTGTTGGCGTCGTAATTGCCGTTGGGGGTCGGGGTGTTCTGTTCTTCAATCATCGCGCTCGCCGTAGGCTCCGCAGCTCGGGTGCCGCCGGGGGGCAGCACACCAGGAAAATGGGGATTGCAGTTGATTATAGCAGCCGGGCTCAGGCGCCCCCGCCGGGGTGCTGCAGCCTTGTGATCTGGCCATGTTCCACGTGGAACCGGCTGATACTGGTGGAATCAAGCAGGGCAGCCGGGCACTCCGTGGCGGTGACGAACACCTGCGCTGGACCGTTTCTCAGACGGTCCAGTACACGCTCCTGATGATTGCGGTCCAGTTCCGACGCCAGGTCGTCCAGCGCGATCACCGGCCAATGCTGGCGGCGCTCGGCATAATCCTCGGCCTGGGCCAGCAGGCAGGCCAGCGCCGTGAGCTTTGCCTGTCCCCGCGACAGCGCTTCGCGGCCGGGGATTGCGGCAAACCCGACGTTCCAGTCGGCCCGATGCGGGCCAACAGAGGTGTAACCGGCCTGGCGATCACGTTCGCGTGCCAGCAGCAATGCATCGGCCAGCGATACCTCCTGGCGGCGCCATCCTGGAGTGAGGTTCAAGCTTTGTATGCCCAGTTGAGGGGCCAGCACGGCAGCCAGTTCCACCGCGCGCTCCTGCAACCGCTCCAGGTAGTGCTGGCGACGGCTGGTCAACGGCTCACCCGCTTCGGACAGCTCGTGATCCCAGGTATCAAGCATCCGTGCAGCGCCGCCCTGCTTGAGCAGGGCATTACGTTGCTTCAATGCACGCGAATAGCGCCTCCACAGCGGCAGGAAGTCTGGTTCCACGTGGAACAAGCCCCAGTCCAGAAATCTCCGGCGGGGCTCACCACCGCCGCTGACCAGCGCGTGGCTGCCCGGCTCGAAGGTGACAACGGCCAACGCCGCGCACAGGTTTCCCAGCTGGGCGACGTCCTGGCCATCAAGGCGGCCTTTCCAGTCCTGTCCGGTGTGCCGAAGACCGGCGCGTCGCAGCATTTCTGCCTGGCCCGGCAGTGTTTCCTCCCATTCCACGAAGACTTCCATCGCGTCCTGCCCCTGGCGGATCAATCCATCGCGAACGCGCCCGCGGAAGCTTCGTCCGTAAGCCATGACATGCAATGCCTCGAGCACGCTGGTCTTGCCCGCGCCATTGTCGCCGGTCAGCAGGTTGATGCCCGGCTGCGGCAACAGTTCCACCGCGTCGAATCGGCGCACCTGGGACAAGAAAAGACGGCGGATCTGCATGCGAAGGAGCGGACAAACCGAAGGAACAGACGGCCGTCCAGCTTACCGCATCGGTCAAGTGCGCCCTGCCACGACGTGGCACAGAACAGTACGGGGGGACGGGAGCCAGACCGGCTCACCCATGATGCGGCTGGCTGCGTTCCGGTCGCCGACGTCCCGGAACGTCGGCGACGGAGATGCAGGATGCTCCCGTCACGCTGTTCCACGTGGCACGGCCTCGTCCGCGGCGAAAATTGGTCAATTCTGCGGGGCAAGGCTCCGCGTACGGGCCTGGATTTCAAGAAATTCAGGGCGGGGGTACAACGCTGCCGGTAGTCACGGCCAGACGCATCGCGCTTGAAAATCTCCATATCTGGCGATACTCACCTCGCACGATCGTGCAGATTTCAAGGAATCTGCCCCGTGCTCAACGCGGAGAGGTAAACCCTCTGGATGACCCTTGCGCGATCACTGGACAAGCTGTGGATAGATTTCGGATCTGGATAGGCAAGGAATTCTATCCACAGGAATTCCCCCAGCTCCAGGGCCACATACACAGGGGGTTTCAGCCCTTTTTTTATATTTAAATTCAACAACTTAAGCTACTTTTACACGAAATCTGGCACTACCATCACCACCAAGCTTTAGATTTATACCCAGATTTAAAAGCTTTGCAGCCCGTCGAGCAAAGAAATTCGACGTTGTGGACAGACCATCAGGAGCCGTCCGCAACGGGCTGCATCCTGGAGAGATCAGAGGAAGCAGAGAGATCGGCCGCTTCCTGCATGCACATTCCCGTGATGGCGGGAACGAGGAACTTCCAACAAACCGGTGGCTCATCGGTTGCCATCCCCCAACACCGACGTAACGCGATGATCCACGTGAAACAAAAAAAGCCCGGATACAGGACCCGGGCCTTCTTCGTTCCACGTGGAACACCCAGCGTCAGAGACGCAAGGGCATCACTACGTGGCGGGACTTCTCACTGCTGGATTCCCGGACAAGTGCCGACGAATTGGAATCGCGCAGCTGCACGATGACGAACTCGTCGCGGAGCGCAGAGAGCGCATCCAGCACGTAATTGACGTTGAATCCAATCGCCAGGTCGCTGACGCTGGTCTCAGCCTCGATCTCTTCCTGCGCTTCTTCCTGCTCCGGGTTATGCGCGCTGATCTTCAGATTGCCCGGCGACACTTCCACACGGATGCCGCGGTATTTCTCGTTCGACAGAATCGCGGCACGCTGCAGCGATGCGCGCAACGCTTCACGATCAACCTTCACTTCGCGATCCGCACCGATCGGGATCACCGCCTCATAGTCCGGGAAACGTCCATCGATCAGCTTCGAGGTAAACGTCACATCGTCACGCTTCACGCGGACGTGGGTACGCCCCACCTCCAACTCGATCTCGCGGTCACCGCTTTCCAGCAGGCGCTGCAGCTCGGTGACGCCCTTGCGCGGCACGATGATCTGCCGCTTGGAGCCGCTGGGTCTGGCCAGCTCGGTTTCGCACAGCGCCAGGCGGTGTCCGTCGGTGGCCACCGTACGCAGCGCATCGCCGCGCAGGTCGAACAACAGTCCGTTGAGGTAGTAACGCACATCCTGCTGTGCCATCGCGAATGCCGTACGTTCGATGAGCTCCTTCAACGTGGACTCGCCGATGGCCACGCGCTCGGTGGCTTCCACTTCATCCACCGACGGGAAATCATTGGCAGGCAACGTCGCCAGCGTGAAACGGCTGCGCCCGGCCTGTACGGTGATCTTCTCACCCGTCTGCGACACCGTGATGCGGCTGCCATCGGGCAGGGCACGGATGATCTCGAACAGTTTGCGTGCCGGGATGGTGGTTTCACCATCTTCCGCATCTTCGACTGCGATGCGCGACACCATTTCCACTTCCAGGTCGGTACCGGTCAGCGACAGCTGGCCGTCCTTCACCTGGACCAGGAAATTGGCCAGGACCGGCAGGGTCTGGCGACGTTCGACCACGTTGACGACCTGCGCCAACGGCTTGAGAAAGGCTTCGCGTTGCAGTGTGAAACGCATGTGGTTCCGTGCCCCTATGCTTTAAAAAATGTGGAATAAATCAAAAGCCTGGTGGTGCTGGTAGAGCCAGAATTCAGGGAAAACACAGCTAACTGATTGTATTCAAACAGATTTCATGCGTTGAAACCCTATGGAATACTGCCCTTCAACGGGTGGGGAAACCTGTGGATAGTTTTCAGGCCGCGAACCGCAGCGTTCTTATCCACAGCATCCCACGTGGTTGTCCCCGGATTCTGCACCGTTTTGTGCGATGACGCCTCAACGGCGTCCATGCATCATTCGCTCAGCTTGCGGATGAGCTTGTCCCAGTCTTCCCGCAGCTTGCCGTCGGTCTCCATCAACGTCCGGATCTGGCGGCAGCCATGCAGCACCGTGGTGTGGTCGCGACCTGCGAACGCATCGCCGATTTCCGGAAGGCTGTGTTCGGTCAGCTCCTTGGTGAGCGCCATCGCTACCTGGCGCGGGCGGGCCAGCGACCGGGTGCGGCGCTTGGACAGCAGGTCCTTGATCTGCAGGCCGTAGTAATCCGCCACGGTTTTCTGGATGTTGGGAATGCTGATGGCCTGCTGTTGGGCCCGAAGCAGGTCTCGCAGGGTTTCCTGGGCGAAATCGGTGGTGATCGCGCGGCCGGTGAAGTTGGCGCGCGCGGTCAGGGTATTCAGCGCGCCTTCCAGGTCGCGCACATTGGAGCGCATCTTCTTGGCAATCAGGAACGCGACATCGTCGGGAATTTCCGCACCGCGCTCGCGTGCCTTGGCCAGCACGATCGCCGCGCGGGTCTCGAAGTCCGGCGGTTCGATGGCGACGGACAGGCCCCACGCAAGCCGCGACTTGAGCCGCGCTTCCAGGCCTTCCACTTCGCGCGGGTACCGGTCGCAGGTCAGGATGATCTGCTGCTTGCCATCGAACAGCGCGTTGAAGGTGTGGAAGAACTCTTCCTGGGTCCGGTCCTTGCCGGCGAAGAACTGGATATCGTCGATCAGCAAGGCATCGACCTGCTGGAACTGGCGCTTGAACTGGTCCATGGCCTTTTCCTGCAAGGCCCGGATCATCGCGCTGAAGAACTGCTCCGAGCGCAGGTAAAGCACCTTGGCGCCGGGGTTGGCCTGGCGCATGGCGTTGCCGGCGGCGAACATCAGGTGGGTCTTGCCCAGGCCGGTTCCTCCGTACAGCAGCAGCGGATTGTGCGCGCGGTCGCCGGGCTTCTGCGCGGCCTGGAATGCGGCGGCCAGGCCCAGCTGGTTGCTGCGGCCTTCGACGAAGTTGGCGAAGGTGTAATGCGAATCCAGGTTGCCGGCGAACGGCACCACCGGCTCACTGGCTGCCGGCACCACGGCACCGCCGCTGAACAGGCCCGGATTGAGCGCGGTCTGCGCCTCCACGGGGCGCGGACGCGAGCCGATTTCCAGGAAAACGTCGCCGAACCCGGCGAAATGGGCCAGCAGTTCGCGGATCCTGGGCAGATACAGCGACCGTACCTGGTCGACGATGAACGCATTGGGGGCGTAAAGGACCAGGCTGTCGGCGCGCAGATCGGCCTGCAGCGGCTTCAGCCAGGTGTGAACATCTTCGGGCGGAAATTCCGCCTCAAGGCGTTCGAGACAACGGGACCAGGCATCCATCGGCAATAATCATCTGGGGCCGGCGGGCAGGCGCAGGAAAGCACCGTCCCGACAGGCCGGAAAGGGGGAAATGGATGGCTCAGACTACCACCCGGATGCCCGCTCTGGAATGGTTGTCCCACAGTTATTCACAAAATCATCCACAGCTATTGCACAGGCAGGTGAAATGGCGTAGTCACAGGGACTTGACTTATGGGCGCATGCACCTCTAGAATTTCCGGTTCTTTCCGTCCATTTCATACGAGAGGCCCACATGGCCACCAAGCGCACTTTCCAGCCCAGCAACCTCAAGCGTAAGCGCGACCACGGTTTCCGTGCCCGTATGAAGACCGCAGACGGCCGCAAGATCCTGTCGCGTCGCCGTGCCAAGGGCCGCAAAGTCCTGAGCGCCTGATTGCCATGCCGCTTTCCGCGGCAGACGCAATCCTTCCGACAGTGAGTACTGCCGACCCGCGCAAGCGATTCCCTCGCTCTGCGCGGGTTCGCACGCGTGCCGAATATTCTACGGTCTTCAACGGCGCCCGCCGGGTGTCCGAACCGCTGATGACCCTTCACTGGCTGCCAGAAGACCGGCAGGCCAGGTTGGGTCTGGCCGTTTCCCGCAAGGTCGATCCGCACGCCGTGGGGCGCAACCGGATCAAGCGCGTCCTGCGCGATACCCTGCGGCATTGCCGTGCCGATCTCCAGCCGGGCGATTATGTCGTGGTGGCGCGTGCCGCTGCGCGCCAGGCCAGCAACGACGATATCCGCCAGGCCTTCCTGCGCCTGCTGCGGCGCCTGCGCGCATTGCCCGCGCCGTCCGCGGACGGCACAATGCCGCCTCCCGATGGCATCGCATCGCCTTCTTTGAATGAGCCGGCATCACGTTCCGGCCCCGTCGAGCCTGTCCGCTGATGAACCAGACCCGTGTATTCCTGATTTTCGCCTGGCTGATGGTGGCCGTGCTGCTGTGGATGGAATGGGGCCGCGAAAAAGCCGCGCCTCCTGCCGCCACGCCCACCCCGGCTGCCGCGGTGGCCCAGCAGACCGTACCCGGTGCTACTCCCGGCGGCGTTCCCGGCGCGCAGGTGCCTGGCGCTTCGGCACCGGTGGTGGGTGCCCAGGCCGACGCCGCGCCGAGCGCGCAGCGCGTGACCGTCACCACCGACGTGCTGCGTCTGGTGCTGGAGGGCGGCCGCGTGCTGGATGCCGAACTGCTGCAGTTCCCGCAGACCAAGGACGACAACAGCCCGCCGGTGCGTCTGCTCACCGAAGATCGCGCGCATCCGTACAGCGCCGTCAGCGGCTGGGCCAGCGAAGACAAGAGCGCTCCGGTTCCCGGCAGCAACGGCTTCACCCTGGTAGGCGACACGCATGACTTCGTGCTTGCCGATGGCCAGCAGGAACTGCAGATCCCGTTTGTCTGGAAGGGGCCGAACGGCGTTGTCATCGACCGCACCCTGACCCTGTCGCGCAACCACTATGCGGTAGTGGTCAAGGACGTGGTGCGCAACACCGGTTCCAGTGCCTGGAACGGCTATGTGTACCGCACCCTGGACCGCTCGCCGACCATCCTGTCGCGCAGCATGACCAACCCGGACTCCTTCAGCTTCAATGGCGCCACCTGGTTCAGCCCGGAGGGCGGCTACGAGCGCCGCGCGTTCAAGGATTACCTCGACGACGGCGCGCTGAACCGCAACATCACCGGCGGTTGGCTGGCGATGCTGCAGCACCACTTCTTCACCGCCTGGATCCCGCAGGCCGACCAGGT
Organism: Pseudomonadota bacterium; assembly: GCA_023423605.1. Classification (GTDB taxonomy): domain Bacteria; phylum Pseudomonadota; class Gammaproteobacteria; order Xanthomonadales; family Xanthomonadaceae; genus Stenotrophomonas. The sequence goes on along the minus strand of JAFAFF010000203.1, from coordinate 348 downwards.
CGCGCACTACGTGCTGTCGCAGAGCGAAGGGCGCGACCAGATCGAAGCGCGCGGGCCGGCGTTCAATGTCGCACCGGGCCAGCAGGTCAGCACCCAGGCACGCCTGTGGGTGGGCCCGAAGCTGGTCAACCAGATCGCCAAGGAAGACGTGAAGGGCCTGGACCGCGTGGTCGATTACAGCCGCTTCTCGCTGATGGCGGTGATCGGCCAGGGTCTGTTCTGGGTGTTGAACCAGGTCCACAAGCTGGTCAACAACTGGGGCTGGGCCATCGTCGGCCTGGTGGTGCTGCTGAAGCTGGTGCTGTATCCGCTGTCGGCGGTGCAGTACAAGAGTGGCGCCAAGATGCG
>JAFAFF010000181.1 GCA_023423605.1 Pseudomonadota bacterium | reverse complement strand
CGCCTGCCAATCCGGGTGGGCCAAGGCCAGGATGCACCCCGATGCGCAACGACCCGACGTCCCGTTCTCCGCAGCCACGCCAACGTCGTGGCCTGTTCGGCAACATCCGCTGGTGGGTGCTGCTGGCCTTTGCCGGTTACGCGGCGTACTACTGGTTTTCCAATCGCGCGGTGGACCCGTATACCGGGCAATCGGTGCTGATCGATCACACGCTGGATGCATCCCAGGAAAAGGCGCTGGGCCTGCAGGCATACCAGGAAATCCTGTCGCAGGAACGGCCGCTGGACCCGAACGCGGACATGTCGCGCGATGTGCGTGATATCGCCCAGCGCCTGATAGCCAAGGTGGACGTGGTGGAAACCGCGCTGGCCGAGGAACACAACCAGCAGCCCACGCATTTTTCGCGAAGCTTCGATTGGGAAGTGAACGTGATCCAGTCGGATGAGGCCAATGCCTTCTGCCTGCCCGGTGGCAAGATGGCCGTATATACGGGCTTGGTACCGGTGGCGCGCACACGTGACGCGATGGCGGTGGTGATGGGCCATGAAATCGCGCACGCGCTGCTGCGCCATGGCGCGCAGCGGATGGCGCAGCAGAAGCTCACGCAGATAGGGCAGATGGCCGGCGCGGCCAGCGGCATGGATCCGCAACAGCAGCAGATGGTGATGGCGGCGATGGGCTATGGATACCTGCTGCCGTATGCGCGCGGACATGAAACGCAGGCTGACGAAGTGGGCCTGATGCTGGCTGCCGCCGCCTGTTTCGATCCGCGCGAAGCGATTCCGCTGTGGGAACGCATGGGCCAGGCCAGCGGCGGTGGTTCGCAACCGGAGTTCTCGTCCACCCATCCCAACCCCGGCACGCGTATCCAGAATCTGCAGGCGCTGATGCCCAAGGCACTGGAATACCATAAGAAATTCTGCGAGACCGCGCAGGCGCGTTGATTTCAGAAAGGGGTAGCGCCGTGCAGCGGGCGAGGCTATCCCTCAGGTCACCTGCACGTCGATCGTGCCGTCGCCGACCCGCGCCCGCAGGGCATCGCCGGGTTGCACCTGGTCCTTGTGCCGTACCAGCTGGCCGTCGTCGGCACGGGTGATGATGCTGTAGCCGCGCGCTACCGTGGCCAGCGGGCTGACAGCTTCCATCGAACGCGCCAGGCCGCGCAGGCGCAGGGTGTCGCGCTGCAGCTGGCGCTGCACCACCGCCTGTGGCCGGCCACGCAGCGCATGCAGGCGTCGGCGCAGGGTGTCCAGCTGGCGCTGCGGATGGCAGCCCCGCAGCACCGCGGCCGCATGCCGCACCTGCGCGGCACGCTGCTGTTGTTGCTGCTGCCACACCGACTGCAGGCGGCGCCCCAGTTCGACATGACGGCGCTGCAGCAGCTGCAGGCGGGCCTGCGGGCTGCAGGCGTTCAGGCGCAGCAGCAGGCGGTCGGCGCGCTGCATTGCCTGGGTCAGGGTGTGCCGCTGCAGTTGCTGCAGGCGCGCCGCATCGCGACGCAGGCGACGCGCCAGGTCCTGCTGGTCCGGAACCAGCAGCTCGGCGGCCACCGATGGGGTGGGGGCGCGCAGGTCGGCAGCGAAATCGGACAGGCTGAAGTCGGTCTCATGGCCAACCGCGGAAACCACCGGCGTGCCGCTGGCAGCAATCGCCCGCGCCAGCGTTTCATCATTGAAGGCCCACAGGTCTTCCAGCGACCCTCCGCCACGCGTCAGCAGGATCACGTCGTAACGGCCGGTGGCGTCGGCCGCGCGCAGCAGCCGGGTGATCTGCGCCGCCGCCGCGTCGCCCTGCACCAGGCTCGGCAGCAGGTCCACGTCCAGCAGTGGAAAACGACGCGCGAGCACGCTGAGCACATCGCGCACGGCTGCGCCGGTGGGTGAGGTGATCACCGCCAGCCGGCGTACGTGGGCGGGCAGCGGGCGCTTGCGCTCCACCGCGAACAGCCCCTCGGATTCCAGGCGTGCCTTGAGTTCCTCGAACGCGCGGCGCAGCGCGCCTTCGCCGGCTTCCTCCATGTGGTCGAGCACCATCTGGTACTCGCCCCGCGCGTCATATAGCGTCACCCGCCCGCGCACCAGCACGCGCATGCCTTCGCGCGGCACGAAGCGCAGCGCGGACGCCTTCATGCGGAACATCGCCGCGCGCAGCTGAGCGCGCGCATCCTTCAGGGTGAAATAGAGGTGCCCGGAGGCCGGCCGCGCCACGCTGCCCAGTTCGGCTTCCACCCAGATGGCCGGGAAACTGCCTTCCAGCAGGTCGCGCGCCAGCGTGTTGAGCTGGCTGGGAGTGAGGACATCGATGCTGCGCTGCTGCATGGGCGTGAGGCGGGGGTGAGGGAAGGGCAGGCAGGCATGGTCGCATGTCCGCCGCAGCCAGGCACCCCGGCAGTCACGTGGCGGGGTGTTGGTCGAGCGCCCAGCGCACGTGTTCGCGTACCAGCGCCGAATCGTGGTCACTGCGCGAACGCAAAGCTTCCACGACGCTGGCCGATGGCGGCGCGTTGCCCAGCGCCACCGCGATGTTGCGCAGCCAGCGCTCATGGCCGCTGCGCCGGATCGGGCTGCCTTCGGTGCGTCGCAGGAATTCGTCTTCGTCCCAGGCGAACAGTTCATCCAGGCGCGCGCGGTCCAGGTTGTTGCGTGCGCGGAAATCGGCTTCGTCGGTGCGCCTGGCGAACTTGTTCCACGGGCATACCAGCTGGCAGTCGTCGCAGCCGTAGATGCGGTTGCCGATCAGCGGCCGCATGTCCTCGGGAATGGCGCCGTCGTGTTCGATGGTCAGGTAGGAAATGCAACGCCGCGCGTCCAGCCGCTGTGGCGCGGTGATGGCCTGGGTCGGGCAGACATCGATGCAGCGCGTGCAGGTGCCGCAGTGGGCCGTGGCGGGCGCGTCGATGGGCAGCGGCAGGTCGATGTAGATCTCGCCCAGGAAGAACCACGAGCCGCCATGGCGATCGATCAGGCAGGTGTGCTTGCCGATCCAGCCCAGTCCGGCGTTGCGGCCAAGTGCGCGTTCCAGCACCGGCGCCGAATCGACGAATACGCGGTATCCCAGTGGCGCGACCTCGTCGCTGATCTGCGTGGCCAGCTTCTGCAGGCGGTTGCGCATCAGCTTGTGGTAGTCGCGGCCCAGCGCATAGCGGGCCACGTACGCGCGGCCGGGATCGGCCAGCGTGGCCCATGCCTCGGTGTCATCCTTGTGGCTGTAATCCATGCCCAGCGAGATCACCCGTACGGTGCCCGGCAGCAGTTCGGCAGGACGCGCGCGCAGCGTGCCGTGACGCGCCATCCAGTCCATCGTGCCGTACAGGCCCTGGCCCAGCCAGTCGGCCAGGTGGGCTTCGTCCTCGCCCAGCTCCACCCCGGCGATGCCGCACCGCTGGAAGCCATGCGCGCGGGCCAGCGCACGGATGCGCTGCACGGCCTGGGCCGGATCGACGAGGGCGGGTAGGGAAGGCATGGCCGCAAGTATAGAATCCCTGCATGCACCAGCCTTCCGACCTGTTCGATTCCGCCGCCGCGCGTTCACTGGACGCACAGGCCTCGGCGCTGGCTGGCGATGGCGGCTGGTCGCTGATGAGCGCGGCCGGGCTGGCCGGCTGGCAGTGCCTGCTGCAGCACTGGCCACGCGCGCAGGCGCTGTGCGTGGTGGTGGGCGCCGGCAACAACGGCGGCGATGGGCTGCTGCTGGCGGCGCATGCGCTGCGTGCTGGTTGCCGGGTGCATGTGGTGACGCAGCCGGGAAAACCGCCGGCCACCGCGCTGGCCATCCGGGCGCTGGCTGAACTGCAGTCGGCGGGCGGTTCCTGGGCGCCGTTCGATGGACGGTTGCCGGAAGCGGATCTGGTGGTGGACGCGCTGTTTGGACTCGGCCTGCAGGACGCGCCGCGTGGCGATGCGCGGGCCCTGGTGGAGGCGATCAACGCCCAGCACGCGCCGGTCCTGGCACTGGACGTACCCAGCGGCGTGGATGCCGACCGTGGCAGCGCACCGGGCGTGGCCGTACGCGCTACGGTGACGGTGCAGTTCATCGTCGCGCACCGCGGCCTGCATACCGGCGATGGCCTGGAGCATGCCGGCGTGCGGGTGCTGGCGCCGCTGTCGTTGCCGGCGGCCGCCTGGGAAGGCGTGCAGCCGGTGGCCGGACGCTGGCTGCAGGACCGCCTGCCGGCGCTGTTGCCGCCGCGTCGCATCAACGCGCACAAGGGATCTTCCGGTCACGTGCTGTGTGTCGGCGGCAACCACGGCACTGGCGGTGCCGTGCTGCTGGCCGCGCATGCGGTGCTGCGTACCGGCGCGGGCCTGGCCAGCATCGCCACCCGTGGCGAGCACGTCGTTGCGGCCCTGGCGCGCCTGCCTGAAGCCATGTGCCACGCGGTGGAAGACGGTCCAGCACTGCGCCTGCTGCTGCAACGCGCCGACGTGGTGGCCATTGGTCCCGGGCTGGGGCAGGACGACTGGGCGCAGGAACTGTGGCGCGCGGTGCGCGACAGCAGCGATCCACTGGTGGTGGATGCCGATGCGCTGAACCTGCTGGCGCGCGATCCGCAGCCAATGCCGAACGCCGTGCTGACGCCGCACCCGGGAGAGGCCGCGCGCCTGCTGGCATGCACCACCGCCGAGGTGCAGCAGGACCGCTTCGGTGCTGCCACCGCGCTGGCCGACCGGTTGCGCTGCGTGGTGGTGCTGAAGGGGGCCGGCAGCATCGTCGCGGCACCGTCCCGCCCTGCTGCGGTGATCGCCGCGGGCAACCCGGGCATGGCGGTCGGCGGCATGGGCGACCTG
>JAFAFF010000171.1 GCA_023423605.1 Pseudomonadota bacterium | reverse complement strand
ACCTCGAATGTCTTCACCGTGCCATCGGCACCGGTAGCCGTGACCGTCGCGCGCTTGCTGGCGCCATCCTGCAGGCCGGTGATGTCGAACACCTCCGAACCATCCAGCCCCAGCGAATGGGCGTTCTCTCCGTTGCGGAACTGCAGCGGCAGCACGCCCATACCGACCAGGTTGGAGCGGTGGATGCGCTCGAAACTCTCGGCGATCACCGCCTTCACGCCCAGCAGCAACGTGCCCTTGGCGGCCCTGTCGCGCGATGAACCGGTGCCGTATTCCTTGCCGGCCAGCACCACCAGCGGCACGCCATCGGCCTTGTACTTCATCGCCGTGTCGTAGATCGCCAGCTTTTCGGGTTCGCCGCCGGCAGGCGGGTAGTACAGCGTGTTGCCGCCTTCCTCACCGCCGAACATCAGGTTCTTGATGCGGATGTTGGCGAACGTGCCGCGCACCATCACATCATCGTTGCCGCGACGGCTGCCGTAGCTGTTGAAGTCCGCCGGCTGCACGCCGCGTTCCTGCAGGAAGCGGCCCGCCGGTGAATCCTTCTTGATGTTGCCGGCCGGGGAAATATGGTCGGTGGTGATCGAATCGCCGAACAGTCCCATCACCCGCGCGCCGTGCACATCCTGGATGCTGCCGACCTGCATGGTCATGCCGTCGAAGTAGGGCGGGTTCTTGATGTAGGTGGAGCGGTCGTCCCATTCGTACAGGTCACCATCGGGCGAGGCGATGGTGTTCCAGCGGGTATCGCCCTTGAAGACGTCGGCGTAGTTCTGCTTGAACATGTCCGGGCCGAGGGTTGCGGCGATGACGTCGCCGATTTCCTTGTTGCTCGGCCAGATGTCGCGCAGGTACACCGGCTGGCCATCACTGCCGGTGCCGAGCGGTTCGCTGGTGAGATCGATGTCGGTGGTGCCGGCGATGGCATAGGCCACCACCAGCGGCGGGCTGGCCAGGTAGTTCATCTTCACTTCGGGGTGCACGCGGCCTTCGAAGTTGCGGTTGCCCGACAGCACCGAGGTGACCACCAGGTCGCCGGCAGCAATGCCGGCGCTGACCTCGGCCGGCAGCGGCCCGGAGTTGCCGATGCAGGTGGTGCAGCCGTAGCCGACCACGAAGAAGCCCAGCTTTTCCAGTTCCTTCAGCACGCCGGCCTTGTCCAGGTAGTCGGTGACCACCCGCGAGCCCGGGCCGAGCGAGGTCTTCACCCAAGGCTTGCGGTCCAGGCCCCTGGCCGCGGCGTTGCGGGCCAGCAGGCCGGCACCGATCATCACCGCAGGGTTGGACGTGTTCGTGCACGAGGTGATCGCGGCGATCACCACCGCGCCGTCCTTCAGGCGGAAGCGGCTGCCATCCAGTTCCACATCGGCATAGCCCCTGGCCAGCTGTTCGTTGCCGACCGCCGCGCCGCCGCCTTCGCTGACGAACTTGGCGACTTCTTCGCTGCGCTTGTCGCGGTTGCTGGTCAGCGCGCCGAGGTTGTCGCGGTAGTTCTGCTTGACGTCCTGCAGCAGCACGCGGTCCTGCGGACGCTTGGGGCCGGCCAGCGACGGCTTGACGGTGCCCATGTCCAGTTCCAGCGTGGCGCTGTAGCTGGCATGCGCCGAATCAGCGTCGTGCCACAGGCCCTGGGCCTTGGCATACGCCTCCACCAGGGCGATCTGTTCCTCGCTACGGCCGGACAGCCGCAGGTAGTCGAGCGATTCCTGGTCGACCGGAAAGATGCCGCAGGTGGCGCCATACTCCGGCGCCATGTTGCCGATGGTGGCGCGGTCGGCCAGCGGCAGGTGCTGCAGGCCGTCGCCGAAGAACTCCACGAATTTGCCGACCACCCCGTGGCTGCGCAGCATCTGGGTAACGGTCAGTACCAGGTCGGTGGCGGTGGCGCCCTCGGGCAACTGGCCGGTCAGCCTGAAGCCGACCACCTGCGGAATGAGCATCGACGACGGCTGGCCGAGCATTGCCGCTTCCGCTTCGATGCCACCCACGCCCCAGCCCAGCACGCCGATGCCGTTGATCATGGTGGTGTGGCTGTCGGTACCGAACACGGTATCCGGGTAGGCGACGGGCACGCCATTGGCGCCTTCGCCCGCGACGGGGGACGCCATCACCACGCGTGCCAGGTTTTCCAGGTTCACCTGGTGAACGATGCCGGTGTTGGGCGGCACCACCTTGAAGTCGTTGAAAGCTTTCTGGCCCCAGCGCAGGAAGCCGTAACGCTCCTGGTTGCGCTGGAACTCGATCTTGCCGTTGAGGTCCAGCGCATCCGGGGTACCGAACACATCCACCTGCACCGAATGGTCGATCACCAGTTCGGAGGGGATCTGCGGATTGATCTGTTCCGGGCGACCGCCGAGCTTGACCACCGCATCGCGCATTGCCGCCAGGTCCACCACGCAGGGAACGCCGGTGAAATCCTGCAGCACCACGCGCGCCGGCATGAAGGCGATCTCGGTTTCCGGTTCAGCCTTCGGGTCCCACGTGGCCACCGCTTCGATGTGTTCCTTGCCGACGGTCACCCCGCCGTCCTCGTGCCGGAGCAGGTTCTCCAGCAGGATCTTCATCGAATAGGGAAGGTGGGAAATGTCGAAGCGCTGGCCGAGCGTGGGCAGGCTGTAATAATCGTAACGCTTGCCGCCGACGTCCAGCTGGCTGCGCGTGGAGAACGAATCGCTCATTGCGGGTGACTCCTCTGCTGATGGCTTGCATTGGCCGCGCCTGCGCGCGTGCCTGCTTGCGGCTGCCGGCGGGTCTTGCCTGCCCGTCGATCGCACCAGTATGCGACAACCACGGCGGCGTACCAGCCCTCCGGCTCAGCACACAAGGTTACAGAAATGCATGTCGTGCCGATGTCACGGCTTGCCACGCCATTGGCTCATCAGCATCTGCAGGAAACGTTCGGCGCTGGGCGACAACAGCGCGCTGCGACGGCGGACGATGCCGATGGTGCGTGATACCACCGGATTGCCGATCGGCCGGGTGACCAGGGTGGGGTGGTCGCCATCGGGGGTGGCCATCTTCGGCAGCACGGATACGCCGATACCGGCTTCCACCATGCCCAGCGACGTGGACAGGTGGGTCACTTCGTAATGCCAGCTCAGCTTCAGGTTCTCGCGCGCCAGGGCGCCATCGAGCAGGGTGCGGTTGCCGCTGGTGCGATGCACGGTGATCAACTGGTGCCGGGCCAGGTCGGACCATTCCACGCGGCGCTTGCGGGCCAGCGGATGGTCGCGTCGGCAGGCCAGCACGAACGGGTCTTCGGCGAGTACGTCGAAATCCAGGTTGGGGTCGTTGGCCCCCATGAAGTTGATGCCGAATTCCACCTCGCCACGCTCCACCGCCTGCAGGCCTTCGGTGGCCGGGATGTCGAGGATGCGGAAGCGCACGTTGGGGAATGCATCGTGGAAGCGCGCCATGACGCTGGGCAGGAAGTAGAACGCGGCGGTGGGCAGGCAGGCGATGGTCACCTGCGCACCGCGGGTATCGTCCTGGCTGCGGCCGGAAAACAACGAACCATCGAATTCTTCCAGCATGCGGCGCACCAGCGGCAGCAGGTTCTCGCCGACGGCGGTGGTGGACACGCTGCGTGTGGTTCGCTCCAGCAGCGCCGAGCCCACCGCCTGTTCCAGTTTCTGTATGCGCCGGCTCAGTGCCGGCTGCGAAACATGCAGCGCTTCAGCGGCGCGATGGAAGCTGCGCGTTTCGGCCACAAGCAGGAAGGCGCGCAGGTCGAGGATTTCGCAATTGATGCTCATTTGGTATCAATCCTTGAAAAATCAGCAATTCACAGATCAATCGTGCTCATGCCAGTATCGGATCACAGAAGTTTATTCATCCGATGGATGCATCAATCTAGCACACGTATGTCCAACGATCTCTCCAGCATTCCCTGCGTACTGATGCGCGGCGGCACGTCCAAGGGCCCGTTCTTCCTGGCCTCCGACCTGCCGGCCGATGCGGCAACGCGCGACCGCGTCCTGCTGGAGGTGATGGGCTCGGGCCATCCGCTGCAGATCGATGGCATCGGTGGTGGCAACGCGCTGACCAGCAAGGTCGCCATCATTGATCGCGCCAGCCGTCCGGATGCGGATGTCGACTATCTGTTCGCGCAGGTGAAGGTGGAACAGCGCGTGGTCGATACCTCGCCGAACTGCGGCAACATGCTGGCCGCCGTTGGTCCGTACGCCATTGAAAAAGGCCTGGTGGCCGCGTGCCATCCGCGTACCGAAGTGCGCATCCACAACGTCAACACCGGCAAGATCATCCTGGCCACCGTGGAAACCCCGGGGGGACACGTGGTGTACCGCGGCGATACGTATATCGCCGGTGCACCGGGTACGGCCGCACCGGTGCGGCTGTCGTTCCTGGATGCGGCCGGCTCGCGTACCGGCCGCCTGCTGCCCACCGGCAACGCGCAGGACCGGATCGACGGCCTGATGGTCAGCCTGGTGGACTGCGCGATGCCGATGGTGATGATCCGCGCGCAGGATCTGGGCGTGCACGGGGGCGAATCCCCGGCCGAACTGGACGCGAACCGTGCATTGATGGAGCGGATGGAGGCGATCCGCATCGAAGCGGGCGCACGGATGGGCATCGCCGACCCCGGCGGCAAGGTGATCCCCAAGCCGGTGCTGCTGTCGGCGCCGCAGCACGGTGGCCACCTGCAGGTCCGTTATTTCATGCCGCACCACTGCCATACGGCACTGGCCATCACCGGTGGCGTGGGCATCGCCACCGCGGCCGCCACGCCGGGCACGCTGGCCAACGCTTTTGTCGGATGTGTGCCGATGCCGGGGAGCATTACCCTCGAACATCCGAGCGGTGCCCTGGATGTGGGCCTGAGCCGCAGCTCGGAGAATGCGCCGGTCGTGGCCAGCGTGGTCCGTACCGCCCGTCGCCTGTTCGAAGGCCGAGTGTTCGCCACCTCGCCGATTTCCGCCGAAGCACGCCGATGGACGTCGGCGGCATGACCTGATTCCGTCGGGACGCTGCGCCACGCTGGCACGGCCGTTCCTTCACCAACACAGCACAACGCTCCACAATCCTGGGAGGGATCGATGTACAAGCAGATATTCAGGACCGCACTGGTTGCGGCAACGCTGGCACTGGCCGCGTGCGGCAAGGGCGGCAGCACGGGCGCCGAAGGGGCCGCCGGCGACGATACCGCGCCGGTGCGCATCAGCGTGGGCTCCTACAACCTCAACAACCTGCCGTTCTTCATCGCCGATGCGAACGGTTACTTCGACCAGGTCGGCCTGAAGGTGCAGACCGAAAACTTCGCACAGGGCGGCTCCAAGGTGCTGCAGGCGCTGGTGGCCAATTCCACGGATGTGGCGGTGGGCTTCTACGACCACACCATCCAGATGCAGGCCAAGCACAAGGACGTGGTGGGTTTCGTGCTGCTGTCACGCAATTCCGGGCTGGTGCTGGCCGGCCGTGACGATGCCACGTTCGATCCGGCGCGGCCGGACACCATCAAGGGACAGAAGGTGGGCATCACCGCTCCGGGCTCCTCGTCGGACTTCTTCGTGCGCCACTTCCTGGCCCAGCATGACATCCCGGTCGACAGCATCTCGCTGATCGGCGTGGGTTCCGGCGCCGCGGCCGTGGCCGCGCTGGAACAGGGCAAGATCGACCTGCTGGTGAACTACGATCCGGCCGCCACGCTGATCACCGAGCGCAAGGTGGGCAGGATCATCATCGACGCCCGCAGCGATGACGGCGCCCGCCAGGTCTATGGCGGCCTGTACCCGACATCGGTGATGTACGCCAACCAGAGCTTCCTGGACAAGCGTCCGCAGGCGGCCGAGAAGATCGCCCGCGCGCAGCAGCTGGCGCTGCGTTTCATCGCCGACCACAGCGCCGAGGAGATCGTCGCCGCGCTGCCGGATTCGTATGTGTCCGGCGACCGTGCGACCTATGCGCGGGCGGTGGAGAATGCCCGCGCCATCTTCACCACCGACGGCCACTTCACCCCGGCCGACCTGGAAACCCCGCTGAAGGTGCTGCGCGAGTTCAACAAGGACGTCGCCAACACCGATATCGACCTGTCGA
>JAFAFF010000135.1 GCA_023423605.1 Pseudomonadota bacterium | reverse complement strand
TGCGCTGGGCGATGCGTGCGATATCCAGCCCGGAAAGCTCGGCCAGTGCCTGCTGCACCAACCGCTGCGACACGCCCACGCGCAACGCGCCGGTGAGCAGCTTGTTGAACACCAGCCGCTGTGGCGAAGGCAGCGAACGCCAGCCGGCTTCCACCGCTGCACGCCGCACGGCCTCATCCTGGTTGGCCACCGCCAGCAGGTGCGTTTCGATCCAGTCGGCCAGCGGCCTGTCAGCGGCCGCGGCGGTCGGCTCATCCAGCAGCAGGGTGAGCGTTTCGGCAAGGTCGCCGACCTGTTCGTAGCTGTCGTCCACCAGCCACGCCGGCAGCCCGGTGACCTCGGAGAGCCAGCGGCGCAGTTCGCCGCTGGCGGCGATCTTCCGGCGTGCGCCGCCGACCTTGCCGCCGCTGAGCAGATACAACGCCCATGCCGCATCGTGCGCCGGTGCGCGGCCGAAATAGTCGACCAGCGCGGCGCGCTTGTCGCCGGTGGCGGTGCTGCGGTCCAACCGCTGGTAGAGGTCGGCGAAGGCCTTCATTCCTCGCTCCCGTAGTCGGTGCGGAAGGCCTCTGCAGCGGTGCCGTTTTCGCGCAGGTAACGGATCAGCGCATCGGTATTGCCGTGGGTGGCGATCACGCGGGTGGCGCGGGTCTGCTCGATGGTGCGCAGCAGGGCCGGCCAGTCGGCGTGGTCGGACACCACGAACCCACGATCCACGTTGCGCCGCCTGCGGTTGCCACGCAGGTGCATCCAGCCCGACGCGAAGGCCAGCTGGTGGCGGCCGAAACGTCGCACCCAGGGCGTGCCGGCCGCCGAGGGGGGCGCCAGCACCAGGCGCCCGGCCGAATCCGGCTGGCGGCCCTGTTCGGCCACGGCTTCGGTGGCCAGCATGGGGATGCCGGCATCCCGGTAGACCTGCACGCCCCTGGCGATGGCACCATGCAGCCAGGCCGGCTGGTCGTCCAGCGGCAGCAGTTCGGCCAGCAAGCGCTGCGCCTTTCCCAGCGCGTAGCAGAGCAGGATGGCCGCTTCGCCGCGTGCGGCGCATTCCCGGCGCCATGCAACGATGTCCGCGGCCACCGCCGGCGTATCCGGCCAGCGGTAGATCGGCGAGGCGAACGTCGCTTCGGTGATGAAGGTATCGCAGTGCACCACTTCGAAGCCGTCGCAGGTGGGGTCGTGCTGGCGCTTGTAGTCACCCGACGCCACCCACACCTGGTGGCCATCGTCGATGCGCACCTGCGCCGAGCCGAGCACGTGCCCGGCCGGGTGCAGCGATACTTCCACCGCGCCCATCCGGAAGGGAACCCCGCTGTCGTGCGCGTGGATGCGTACGTCGCCCAGGCGCCAGCGCAGGATGGCGTCGCTGGATCCGCTGCAGTGGTATTCGCCCATGCCGATGCGTGCATGGTCGCCATGGCCATGGGTGATCACCGCGCGCCGCACCGGCCGCCAGGGATCGATATGGAAGTCTCCGGCCGGGCAGTACAGGCCTTCAGGTCTCAGCACCACCAGGTCATTGCTTCTGCTCATGTCCGCACTTTGCCGCGGCGTTCGTGCAGGAGGTGAGAATCCACATGAACGGCACCCGGCTGCGATCTGCGGCAGAATCAGCATGATCCCGGCCAGGAGGCTGATGCCATGCGCGACGACACCGCACCGTTCCAGACGCATCGGGTGGAGAACCAGCCGCCGCCCTTCGCGAACCGCCAGCTATGGTCCGATGACGTCGCCCTGGTGGACGCGGTGGCGCGTGGCGGTGCATCGGCTTTCGCGCCGCGCCTGGCGGCCTATGGGAAGCTGGCCGGTGACAGCCTGTACCGGCTTGGCTTCGATGCCAACCGTGACCGCCCGCGGCTGCGCACGCATGACGCGCAGGGGCATCGCGTGGACCTCGTGGAGTTCCATCCGGCCTACCACCAGTTGCTGCAGCTGGCGAAGGAGCACGGCGTGTCCGGCCTTTCCTGGCACGAGCCGGGGCCCGGTGCGCATGTCGCCCGCGCCGCCCTGAGCTATCTGCACCACCAGGCCGAGGCGGGTACCAGTTGTCCGTTGACGATGACCCATGCCGCGGTGGCGGTGCTGGCCGACCATCCGGTGCTGCACGAATGGGCGCGCAAGGCGGCCGCGCCGGTGTACGACCCGCGCGACGTGCCGATGGCCGACAAGGCCGGGGTGATGCTGGGCATGGGCATGACCGAAAAGCAGGGCGGTTCGGATGTGCGTTCCAACACCACCCGTGCCGAACCCGGCGGCGATGGCAGCTACCGGCTGGTCGGCCACAAATGGTTCTTCTCCGCGCCGATGTCCGATGCCTTCCTGGTGCTGGCGCAGGCCCCGGAAGGCGTGACCTGCCTGCTGATGCCGCGCCGGTTGCCGGACGGCAACCGCAACGGCTTCCAGCTGATGCGCCTGAAGGACAAGCTGGGTGACTGGTCCAACGCGTCCAGCGAGGTGGAATTCACCGGAGCGCAGGCCTGGCGGGTGGGCGAGGAAGGACGCGGCGTCGCCACCATCATCAACATGGTGATGATGACCCGGCTGGACTGCATGCTCGGTTCGGCGGCGGAAATGCGCATGGCGCTGGCGCAGGCGCTGCATCATGCACACCACCGGCGTACGTTCGGGCAACGGCTGTGCGACCATCCGTTGATGGCCAACGTGCTGGCCGACCTGGCCGTGGAATCGGAGGCAGCCACCGTGCTGGCCATGCACGTGGCGGCGGCCGTGGATGGTGCCGCGCGCGATCCACGCCTGGCGATGCTGGCGCGGGTGGGCACCGCGCTGGGCAAGTACTGGGTATGCAAGCGCGCAGCGGTGTTCATCAACGAAGCGCAGGAATGCCTGGGCGGCGCCGGGTACGTGGAGGAATCGATGTTGCCGCGCCTGTACCGGCAGGCGCCGCTGAATTCGATCTGGGAAGGCAGCGGCAACATCCAGTGCCTGGACCTGCTGCGTACGCTGCAGCGCGAACCGCAGGCGATGGACGTCCTGCGCGGGGAACTGGAATCGGCCGCCGGAAACGAGACCGGCTATGACGCGGCGCTGGCGCGCTGGTGGCCCGCGAGCGTGCCGCCGCCTTCGTTGGCGCGGTTGTACTGCGAGCGCCTGGCGCTGCTGCTGCAGGCATCCATCCTGATCCGTGCGCGCAGCCCATTGGCGCCGGTGTTCGTGCGCAGCCGGCTGCAGGGAGAACACGGCATGGCGTTCGGTACGTTGCCGGCGGACGTGGACGCCGCGGCGGTGTTGGTGCGCGCGTTGCCCTGATCGCTATGCCATGGCGGCACCGGAAAGAGAAAGGGCGCCGACCGTGGGGTCGACGCCCTGCATGCCTGCGGGCGAAACACGGCGCTGGAGGGCGCCTCAGCGCCTGGCTTCGTCGGCGTTCTCGCGCGCCTCGTTGGCAACGTCGCGGGCCTTGTCAGCGACGTTTTCGGCGGCGTTGGCGGTGGCTTCGCTGGCATTGGCCGATGCGTCGCGAGCGGCATCACGGGCCTTGTCGGCCGCTGACGCAGTGGCATCGGCGGCACGGTCCAGCGCCTGGCGGGATTCGGCTGCGGCGTGATGGGAGGCTTCGGCGGCCTCATCGGCAGCGTTGCGGGTGGCGACGGCGGCACGGTCGACGGCTTCGCGTGCGGCGGCGCCGGTGCTGTCGGCGGCCTGGGCCGCGTCGCGGCGCGCCTGCTCGGCTTCCGGTCCCTTGCAGGCGGCAAGCGGGAGCACGAGGGTGGCAGCCAGCAGGGCGATGCTCAGGGGACGGAGGTTCATGGCGCCTTCCAAGGGTCAGGGATGTTGGCTGGCAGCCTATTCACCAACGGGTGGAAGGGGGGTGAAAGCATTGCGCGCGGTGCATCACCGGGCGCCGGTCCAGATCCCGGCCATGTCGCGCGCAAAGAAAAAGCCGCTGGCGGACCAGCGGCTTTTCCAGAACAGCGTGAAGAAAGAAGTTATTACTTCTTGGCTTCTTCAGCAGCGTCCTTGGCCTGCTCGGCGGTGGCTTCACCGGCCTTGGCAGCGTCGGCAGCAGCGCCGGCAGCAGCGTCGGTGGCAGCAGCGCCAGCCTGGGCAGCAGCGTCGGTCGAAGCGTCGGCAGCGGTGGCGGCGGTGTCAGCGGCCTGCTGGGCAGCGTCGGCGGTCTGGGCGCCGGCAGCGGCGGCCTGGTCGGCAGCAGC
>JAFAFF010000118.1 GCA_023423605.1 Pseudomonadota bacterium | reverse complement strand
CGGCATCAAGGTCTATGTGCTGGACGCACCCGTGCAGCAGAAGGACCTGCAGGCGGAACTGGACCGCGCCATGGCCGACCAGCAGGCGCGCACCCGCAGGCTGGCCGCCCCCTGACGGGCGGTGAAGACCGGCCTGGTTTCGGTGCGTGATGACCGTTGGTCATCACGCTGTAGCCTCTGGATCAGGAGCGTGACGACCAACGGTCGTCACCCACCCCCTCATCACCACCCCTCATTACCCACCACCTCATTACCCACCACCTCATTACCCATCCCTCATCACCCACCTGCAGCAGCGGTCACCAGCGGCCGGCACTACCGCTGGGTACAATCATGCTTCCGCTCGCCCTGCTGCTCCCGCCATGACCGACCTGCCGCCACAGACTCCGATCGAAACACTGCTGCAGACGGCCATGACCGGCCAATTGCCGATCAAGGCCTTCATGGAAGCCTTCGTCGCATCGGACGTGGTGCTGCTTACCGGTAGCCTGGTCACGCCCGATGGCAGCGGTTTCGATCCGCTGCTGTTCGACAAGCAGGGCACCCTGCACGTGGCGGTGTTCACGCACCCGGCGCGGGTGGGCAACCATGCCCAGCAGGCGCCGCACCAGATTCGCTGGCTGATGCTGGATGTGCTGCGTCGCGTGCCGGGCGGCTACGGCGTGGTGATCAATCCGGGCACGTCGCTGGGTTTTGAGATCTCCCCGGGCGGCGTGGGCGAGATACTCAAGGATTTTGCCTGACGGCGAATTGAAACGGCATCGGCAATGGCGTGCACGCCCGGCGCGGGTGCTATGCCCGTAGCGATGATTCCCGCACCACCAGCTTCACCGGAATGCTCATGCCTTCCACCGGCTCGCCGGCAATCTGTGCCAGCAGCTTCTCCACCAGCAGCTGGCCGGCCTGCTTGGTGTCCTGCTGCACGGTGGTGAGCGCGGGCGATACCGAAGCGGCCAGCGGAATATCGTCGAAACCGGTGACTGCCACGTCCTGCGGCACGCGCAGGCCGCGTTCGCGCAGCGCGCGCAGGGCACCGATGGCAATCAGGTCGCTGGCGGCGCAGATGGCATCGAAGGGCGCGCCGCGTGCCAGCAGTTCCTCGCAGGCGGCATGGCCGGAATCTTCGGTGGTGATGGCATCCACCTGCAGCCGGGCGTCGGGCGCCAGGCCATGGGCCTGCAGGGCCGCCGCATGTCCGCGGAAACGTTCCTGGAACTCCGGGTAGTGGCTGGAGGCATGGCCCAGGAAGGCGATCTGCCGGCAGCCCTGGTCCAGCAGGTGCGTGGTGATGTCGAAGCCGCCCTGAAAGTTGTCGCTGCCGATGGACACGCCGGGCTGGTCGGGCAGGGCAGCGCCCCAGCGGACGAAATGGGTGCCTTGTTCCACCAGCCGCTGCAGGCGCTCGCGGGATTCGTGGTAATCGCCGTAGCCCAGCAGGATGATGCCGTTGGCCTTGTAGCTGTCCTCATAATCGGCCTGCCAGTCGGTGGACAGCTGCTGGAACGACACCAGCAGGTCATGGCTGTGCAGCGCGCAGGCGCGGGTGATGGAACCCAGCATGGAATGGAAGAACGGGTTGATCAGCGAATCGTCCGGCGTGGGGTCTTCGAAGAACAGCAGGGCCAGCGTGCCGGCGTTGCGCAGGCGCAGGTTGGAGGCGTTCTTGTCCACCTTGTAATTCAGCTCGCGGGCGATGCGCAGGATGCGCTCGCGGGTTTCCGCGTTGACCATCGGGCTGCCGCGCAGGGCACGTGACACCGTGGGCTGGGAAACTCCGGCCAGGTGGGCGATATCCAGGGAGGTGGCTTTGCCTTTGATGGTCATGGGCGGCAGGCGGCAACAATGGCCTGCATGATGCCATGTGCGACGTGCCGCGAGACCACCTGCGCCGGAGCGCGAGGTGGCGGACGGTGCGGGTCACAGTACCGGGGGCGATACCCCGCTATTTTCCCGGCGGATCCAAGATCCCCGCGCACCGCCCGCCATGGAACCGACGGGACGATGCATCCTCTGCCTTGACTGCCAGCATGGGCAAAGTGCGGGGTGTGACGCCTTGCGGGACTGTGATCCCGGCTGAACCTGCTGGTCCAGCCCCGACATTCTGCGCGGGTGGCAGGCGGATCAGCCATGAGGAAATCTGGAAAAGGGCGTCCGCCCAGCGCCATTGCCTGACGTCCATCCGCCCGGAATCCCTTGGGCGGCAATGGGGCGGAATCCGATGCCCTGCGTCCCCTCCGGCCGGGCGGAACGCCGGCTGAGGATGCTAAGCTTGTGCCTACCCTACACCCCGCCGGGGCGGGTTCCGCAGGCGCCTTCATCGGCCGCCGGCAGGTGGCCCGACCCTGGACAACGAAAGAGCATCCCTATGGCGCGCGGCATCAACAAAGTCATCCTGGTCGGCAACCTCGGCAACGATCCAGACGTGAAGTACACCCAGGGCGGCATGGCGATCACCCGCATCAGCCTGGCCACCACCAGCGTCCGCAAGGACAAGGACGGCAACCAGCAGGAGCGCACCGAATGGCACCGCGTGGTGTTCTTCGGCA
>JAFAFF010000056.1 GCA_023423605.1 Pseudomonadota bacterium | reverse complement strand
GTGGCCGCCGCGCTGGCTGCGCAGGGCGTTGCCGTGGTCGGTGTCGATTCGCTGCGCTACTTCTGGAGCGCGCGTACCCCGCAGGGCGTTGCGGCGGACCTGGCGCGCATCGCGGCGCATTACCGGCAGCAGTGGCAGCGGCCGCGGCTGTTGCTGATCGGTTTTTCGCAGGGCGCGGATGTGCTGCCGGCCAGCATCAACCGGCTGGACCCGGCCCTGCGCGCGCAGGTGGAACTGATCGCCCTGCTGTCGGTGGGACGTCGCGCCGATTTCGAATTCCACGTCAGCAACTGGCTGGGCAGCAGCGATGAGGGCCTGCCGATCGCGCCGGAGGTGGCGCGCCTGCCCGCGGGCAGGGTGCTTTGCCTGTACGGTCGCGACGACGCCGATGCGCTCTGCCCGGATCTTCCGGCCAGCGACGGCGTACGGCGCGTCGAGCTACCCGGCGACCATCATTTCAACGGCGACCATCAGCGCCTGGCCCGCGAAATCCTGGCAGCGGCGCAGTACTGATCGTGGCGTGCACGCGGCCCCACCCTGCCGTCATCGCGGGTGGCGCGGTTCCAGCGAGATCAGGCGGGTGGCATCCAGCAGCGCGGCAGGCAGGTGCATGCCGCCTGGCGCGGCCAGATAACGCGGCCGCCACTGCGGCGCGAACTTGGCCTTGAAACGGCGTAGCCCGCTGAACCCGTAGAACCGTTCGCCGTGCCGCGCGACCAGTCCGGCCACTCGGTTCCAGCGGCCGGCCAGGCGGTGTTGGGCCAGGCCGGAGAGGGGCGCCATGCCCAGCGAAAAACGCAGGTCGCCCTGCGCGCGTCCCCACAGGAACAGTTCCACGAACAGAAAATCCATGGTGCCCTTGGGCGCATCCGGCAGGTGCCGCATCAGGTCCACCGACAGTTCATGGCCGGCCGGTGCGCGCCACAGGTTGGCGAAGGCGACGATGCGCCCTTCCGCTTCGACCACCGCCATGGGAAAGCGCGCCAGATAGGTCGCATCGAAGCTGCCCAGCGAGAAGCCTTTCTCTTCGCCGGCCTTGTCTTCCAGCCATGCGCTGGAGATGGCCGCCAGCTGCGGCAGCAGCGCCGGCACGTCCTCGGCCGGCACCACCCGGAAGGACAGGCCGCTGCGCCGGCCACGGTTCCACGCCTGGCGCAGGTCCGCGCGCTCGCGCCCTTCCAGCCCGAAGTCCTGCAGCGGCACCATGGCTTCCTCGCCCAGCTTGACCAGCCCGAGGCCGAGATCCAGGTAGGTCTGCCAGTAGGCTTCGCCTACCTGGTAGAACACCGGGCGCAGGCCCAGGCGGTCGGCTTCTTCGCGGAAGCGCCAGATCAGCGTGCGCGCGACAGGCGGCGGGCCGACCGGATCGCCCATGGCGATCAACGATCCGCCATGGCGCTGCATCATGACAAAACCCAGTCCCTGCGCATCGCGCAGCACCGCCTTGTCCGCCACAAGCACCAGGCAGGCCTGGGTATCGTGTGCCGAAGCCAGGATGGGGGCCAGTGCCTGCAGCGTGGCTTCATCGGCGGCGGGCAGCGGGCCGCGCGTGCTGTGCAGCAGGCGGCCCAGGCCGAAGATGGCGACCGCCAGGGCCACCAGCAACAGCGCCCGCAGCGCGCGCGGGGCATTGCCCGAGAGCGCGAACTGCCACCACAGTTCGTGCTGGTATTCGACATGGCTGTAGACGAAGAACACCAGCCAGACCACCGCGACCAGCACCAGCCCGAGGTTGCGTATCCACGCCCAGGACCAGGCCTGGTCCAGCAGGGCGCCTTCGCGATAGAACTCGCGGCGTGCGGCCCACAGTGCGCCGGCCACCAGCAGGGTCGCCAGGGTGATCGGCATCTGTCCGCCGCGCAGCCAGATCGGCAGTGGCGCGGCCAGGCAGACCACCAGCGCCAGCATCCACGCAGCGTGGCTGCGCCGTGCCAGTCCCTGGCCGATCAACAGCAGCATCACCCCGGCCAGGCTGCCCAGCAGGTGCGAGGTTTCCAGCAGCGGCAGCGAAGCGCTGGGCAGGTGGCGATGGGTGGCGGGCAGGGTGCCATCCAGCAGCAGTGCGGCACCGACACTGAAGGCCGCCAGCGCGATGATGTGGGGCAGCCAAGGACGCAGGGCTTTCCAGCCGGTCCGTGTAGCGCCGGCACCGATGCGCAGTGGCCGGCGCAGGGAAGGCGCCAGCGCCAGCACGGTGGCCAGCAGCAGCGGCAGCACGTAATACGTTACCCGGTACACCAGCGCGGCTGCCAGTACCGCGCCGGGCGCCACCTGCGGCAGCAGCGCGAGCAGGCTCCATTCGAACACGCCAAGCCCGGCCGGCACGGTGGAAACCAGGCCCGCCAGCACTGCGAGCAGATACAGGCCGACGAAGCCGGCCAGTCCGGTCGGCGTGGAGGCGGGCAACAGCACGTAGAAGGCCGCGCTGGCGAGCATCAGTTCGATGATGCTCAGCGCCGTGACGGCCAGCATGGTGCGGCGGTCCGGCAGCCACAGCGGATGGCCGTACACGGAAAAACGGCGGCCATGGCGGCCGACCATCAGCACCATGGCGGCATGGGCCACCAGCAGGAACACACCCGCCAGGCGCAGCGGCCCGTGCGGCACCGGCAGCACCCGTGCGGCCGCTTCCGGCTCCAGGCACAGGGCGGCGCCGAGCAGGACCCAGGCGCCGAACACGAAGCCCAGCGTGCTCATCAACACCACCTGGCCGACCTGCGCCAGGTCCAGCCCGGCGCTGCGGTAGTCGCGCACGCGTACCGCGCCACCGGTGAGCGCGGCGAAGCCGACGGTCTGTCCCAGCGCATGGGCGAGGAAGGCGGTGATGCCCACGCGCATGGCCGGCACCTGCACGCCGCTTCGGCGCAGCCCGATGGCATCGAAACCCACCAGGCAGGCGTAACTGGCCAGGCCGAGCAGCACGGCCAGCAGCAGTTGCCCGCCACTGAAGCCGTGCAGTGCCAGGCGCACGGCGCGGTAGCCGTGTTCATCGAAGGCCCCGGCCAGGCCATGCAGTGCCAGCGCCAGCACCAGCAGCGGCAGCACGATGGTCAGCACGCGCCGGGGGCGCTGGCCGGAGGAAACAGGCGCGTCGGAATCGGTCATCTGCAGGCGGGGCATGCGTGCGCGGCGGGGTGTGCGAATCGTGCGCCGCCATCCCGCGCTTGGCTAGAGGGGGCGACGCGGGCGTTGCGCTGGCGTTTCTGCGCGCCGGTTGCGCACGGCAGCGCCGGGTGCGCGAGAATGGGCGCCTATCCCCTGATGAGGAGTCCACGTCCATGATGGAACGTTTCGATGTCGGTCCGCGCATGTCCGAGATGACCGTGCACAACAAGGTCGC
>JAFAFF010000028.1 GCA_023423605.1 Pseudomonadota bacterium | reverse complement strand
GGCCAACGGGCCTGCCCCCATGCAGCAGACAACCGCGGTCGACGTCCGCCAGCGCGCACGCGACCATCGATCACTTGATGAGGGAAGGGGATTACCGTGCACAGAAACCACGCAAGAACCACGTTGTCGCGCGCGCTGGCATTGGCGCTGCTCGGTCTGGCAGCCACTACCGCCGCCGCCCAGGAGGCGGCTCCGGCGCAGCAGCCGGCGAGCTCGCCGGCTCCATCCGGCAGCGTCACCGAACTGGACCGCGTGCAGGTATCGGGCTATCGCAGCAGCGTGCAGTTCTCCACCGACGCCAAGCGCGATTCAACCGGCTTCACCGATTCGATCTTCGCCGAGGACATCGGCAAGTTCCCGGACATGAACATCGCCGAATCGCTGCAGCGCATCCCCGGCATCCAGCTCTCGCGCGACGTCAACGGCGAAGGCCTCAACGTCGCCATCCGCGGCCTGCCCAACAGCTTCACCACCACCGTGGTCAACGGCGCACCGGTGGCCACGGCCTCCATCGGCCTCAATGCGCAGAACCAGAACCGCGAGGTGGATCTCAACCTGTTCCCGACTGAGTTCTTCACCCAGCTCACGGTCAACAAGACGCCGAAGGCCAGCCTGCCCGAAGGCGGCATCGCCGGCGTGGTCGACATGCGCACGGCGCGTCCGTTCGACCGTCCCGGCAGCCACGTTACCTACCAGCTGCAGGGCACCTGGAACGACAACGTGGACAAGCTGACGCCACAGGGTTCGGTGCTGGGCAGCTGGACCAACGATGCGGAGACCTTCGGCGTGCTGGTCGGCGTCACCTCCACCCGCGGCAAGATCGGCGTGGAAGGCTACGAGACCGTCGGCTGGACCAACCCGGGCCTGAACTACACGCAGTGCGGACTGGCGCCGCCGGCCGGCGTGGACGGCAACGCCGTGCGTCCGGCCGAATGCAATGCCGGCGGTGGCGGCAACTGGCTCATCCCCAACACCGTGCCGAACAACCCCTCCACCATCGGCGCCGGCCTCACGCCCGGTGCGGTGATCGACCGCGACCTGCTGCTGGCACTCAACCCCGACCTGAGCATCGAACAGATCAGCGAAGCGCTGATCCCGCGCCTGGGCCGTCCGGTGCACATGTCCGGCGACCGCGAGCGCGATGCGGTGGTCGGTTCGCTGGAATGGCGCCCGAACGAGTACGTGCGCTTCTACCTGGACACCATGTTCTCCAAGGCACGGCGCACCAATGACCGCATCGACGTCAACCTGGTCGGCCGCAACTTCGGCGCCGACGGCATGATCCCGATCGATATGCAGGTGGACGGCAATGGCGTGGTCACCGATGCCACCTTCAGCAACGCGCAGTTCTTCCTGGAAGCGCGGCCCTACATCGAGGACGTCAAGTACTGGAGCGTCAATCCGGGCGGCAGCTTCCTGTTCGGCGACGAAGGACGGATCAAGCTGGACGTGCAGGCCAATGCCAGCCGCAGCTGGATGTTCCGCGAATCGCCGACCATCCTGGTCAACTCGCCGTTCACCACCGTGCAGTACAGCAACAACGGTGGGACGCCCAGCTGGACCACCGACATCGATCTCAACGATCCCAACGCCGGCTGGACCTGGGCAGGCGGCCGCGTCAACGTGCAGAACGAAAAGCGCGTGACCGAAACCCGTGGCACGCGTGCCGACCTGCAGTTCGGCGAGGATCGCAGCAACATCCGCGTCGGCGTGGCCTACGACGAGAACAGCCGCCGCATCCAGGGCTTCGACAACAGCACCGCGTGGCAGACCGAAGTGCTGTCCACGATTTCCGATGCCGACCTGGTCAACTACCTGCGGCCGGGCCCGTACGGCTTCATCACCGCGGATTTCAACGCGTTCAAGAACGCGACCAACTACGGCCAGTACAGCGATTCGGCTCCGGAGTCGGCCGGTCCCAACACCGGCGGGTCCACCGGTGGCTTCGAGGAGAAGACCCTTGGCGCCTACATCGAGATCAACGGCGAAACCCAGGTGCTGGACCGCACACTGCGCTTCAATGCCGGCGTGCGCTACGTGACCACCGACCAGGACATCAGCGGCCCGGTGACCATCGCCGGCGTGCGCCAGTGGCAGACGCTCAAGGGCGACTACGACGAATACCTGCCTTCGTTCAACGCCGCCTGGGACGTGGCCGACAACGTGGTGCTGCGCTTCTCCGGTTCGCGCACCATGACCCGCCCGAACCCCAGCTCCATGCTGCCCAACACCACCTTCACCGACCTGTCGGCGCTCAATGCCAGCCAGGGCAATCCGAACCTGACGCCGTACGTATCCACCAACTTCGATCTCGGCGGTGAGTGGTATACCGGCGGCGAGGGCATGATCGGCCTGAGCCTGTTCAACAAGCGCATCGAAGGCTACACCTACCTGGGAACCAACACGATCCCGTTCGCGCAGCTGGGCATTCCGTATGCGGACCTCACCCCCGAACAGCAGTCGGCCATCGCCGCCCGCGGCGGCCCGGACGAGGCGCGGGTGATCGTGCAGCAGCAGG
>JAFAFF010000353.1 GCA_023423605.1 Pseudomonadota bacterium | reverse complement strand
AGCGCGTGAACCGCATTGGCCGCACCGAAGTGAAGAACTTCACCGTCTATTTCGAGAACGATGCCGTGACCCGCTGGGAAGGCGACTATTTCCCCGCCGAAGACGCCAAGCTGGCCCGCGACACCGTACGCCAGTTCGGCCGCAACCTGCCGAAGGAAAAGAAGAAGGGCGGCGGCTGATCGCCCTCCCCTTTGCGGTAGTGTGCCGGTCGCTGCCCGGCAGCCTGCGGGCCATCATCCGGGCAGAACTGGGCAGAGCCGGGGGCCACGTATCAGGCCGACCCTCCAGGCAGCCGGGCAGAGCCCGGCTCTACGCGATGAATCCTTGACGGGATTTACCCGCCGCGCGCGCGACGTCGGCGATTGTCCTTTGGATCGGCCAACAAGGCGCGCAGCAGCTCGACGCGATCACCATCCTGCAGCGGCTGGCTGGGCCGGGCCAGCACGCCGTGCACGGCCACGGCCGGACACGCCTCGCTCCCCTCCAGCGCCGCCGCCGCGACGGCATCGGCCACGGTGGCGTCTTCAGCCAGTTCCAGCGCTTGCCGCAGCACGCGGTCCGGCCAGGCAAGCATCACTTCCACACGGATCATCACTCAGTCCGGCTGATCGGCAACGCGCACGAAATCGCTGACCATACGGTCGGCCAGTCCCTGGAAACCGAGGGCCAGCGCCGGCGCCAGCAGTCGTGATGTCGGTTCGAACTGCAGCTCAAGACTGACCTTGCACGCGTCCTCGGCCAAGGAATGGAAATCCCAGCGGCCATGCAGGCTCTTGAACGGGCCCTCGCGCAGCTTCATATCAATGCTGCGAGGGCGCTGCAGGGTGTTCTCGGTCATGAACCAGGTGGTGAACGAGCCGACGCCCAGGTCCAGGCGCGCGACCAGCCGCTGATCGTCCTGCTCCAGGATGCGCGCGGCCGAACACCAGCGGAACCGACGCGGATACGCTGCGACATCGTTCACAAGATCAAACATGTGTGCAGCGGAGTGTTCGACCAGGGCGCTTCGACGGATGGTAGGCATTTCGGATTCGGCTGCAGGTGATCGACCGGGCGGGCCCGAATCGGAGACAATACGGAAATGAGCAAGAACAGCGGCAAGGATAAAGCAAAGAACGCGACGGCCAACAAGACCATCGCGTTGAACAAGCGTGCACGCCACGAATATCACATAGAGGAGCGCTTCGAGGCAGGCCTGGCCCTGCAGGGCTGGGAAGTGAAGTCGATCCGCGCTGGCCGTGGCAATATCATCGATGCGTATGCCTATGTACGGCACGGCGAGATATTCCTCATCGGCGCGCAGATCACCCCGCTCATCCAGGCGTCCACCCACGTGGTGGCCGAGGACCGCCGCGAGCGCAAGCTGCTGCTGCACCGGAACGAGATAGACAAGCTGATCGGTCGTGTGGAACGCGATGGCTACACCATCGTGCCCACCGCGATGTACTGGAGCAAGAACAAGATCAAGCTGGAAGTGGCGCTGGCCAAGGGCAAGCAGACGCACGACAAGCGGGACGCCGCCAAGGACCGCGACTGGGCCATCGAGAAGCAGCGCGTGATGCGCCGCGGCAACCGCGACGCCTGATCAGCGGATGGAGTGTGGGTGCTGACTGTCTGCGGGTGACCACCGCCTTTGGTGGATGATCACCGCTGGTGGTGGGTGACGACCGCCGTTGGTGGGTGACGACCGTTGGTCGTCACGCCGCTCAGGCATCCAGCATCCCCGCCCGCACCCTCCTGGTGGGTGACGCCCCCTTCCTGGTGGATGACGACCGTTGGTCGTCACACTGCTCACGCATCCAGCATCCCCGCCCGCATCTGCGGCGACAGTGCCGCATGCATCACCGCCAGGTGCATCACCGCGGCCAGCTCCTGCCGGCGACTGTCATCGCCCGCACGCCATTGACGGGCCGCCTGCGCCGCCTCCTCCGGTAGCAACGCCAGCAGATGCTGGTCATCCATGCCATCGGCCGCCTGCTGCAACGCCCGCGACAACCGTCGTGCCTGCACCAGATGGGTGCAGATACTGGCGCCGGCCAATGCCGCGATGGCCAGCGACAGACCGTGTTCGAACCATTCTGCCAGCCCATCCGGCTCCGGCACCCATGCCACGGCGGCAAGCCCGGCCAGACCCAGCAGCCGCCAGACACCAAGTGCCGGCCTGCGCCGCTGCGGCCAGTAGGCCACCACTGCGCTGGCCAGCAGGGCTGCGGCCGCCATCGCCGGCAGTTCGATCAGAAGCGCCACGCCAACGCTTGCCGCCAGCAGCGCGCATACCCACGCAGGCGGCACGGCACGATTCAGGTAATCGCTGCCGACCGGACCGATCAGTTGGCGCAGGCTGCGCCCTTGCGTTGCACTCACACCGGCTTCCTCATTGGACCCGCCTCCATGCTCGCCCACAGGCTGTCGCAGGAAGGTCGGATTGACGTTAGCAGGTTGCGGACTTCCGTTGCCACCGCGCGCTTTCATTTTTCGGGCTTTTGCGTGACTGTTCAGGCGGATTGGCGTAGCATCACTCGCGTTGGGCAGCCGGGCTCCTGCGACATCGGAATCTGGCATTTGCAGACACTTGTTTGAAACCGGGGGTGCATTGGTTTCGACGGGGGTTGTGAAGTTGCTTGGCGCATGCCGAGGGGGTAGCTTTCCTCGTAAATCCAGCTGCAAAACTCTAGTTGCCAACGACGACAACTACGCTCTCGCCGCTTAAGGCGTAAGCCCCGAACCCGCTTGTGCCCGTGCTCGCAGGTGTAGGGTCATTATCACGGAACCGGCTGTGACGGCTGCCTGTCAGTCATGGCTTAACCAAAACAGGCTGGTCTCTGGATGCGCTTCGCGCACCGTGCTGTCCGGGGACGAGATCCAACGGTGAGCTAAGCATGTAGTGCTGGGGATGGAGTGCCTTCGGACGGCGGTTCAATTCCGCCCACCTCCACCATTGATTGGTCCCATCGGGGCCACAGAGAGCCGGAATCCCTCGTCAAATAAGGGGTTCCGGCTTTTTTGTTGTCCGGTGTTGTCCGCCCCGTTCCGTTGCAGCCTGTGAGACGCTGGGGGTTTATCTAGGGGTACCACACCGCCCCGAAAATCTTGTACCCCCATGCCCCTCTCCGATGCCGCGATCCGTCGCGTGAAGTCCACCGAGAAGCAGCAGAAGCTGTCCGACGGTGGTGGACTGTTCCTGCTCGTCCATCCCAATGGCTCGCGATACTGGCGCTGGCAGTACCGCTTCGGCGCGAAGGGGAAGCTGCTCGGGATGGGTGCTATGGCGATTCTGCTGGCCAGCGAGCTATGGGGAGGCGACTTCTGCTCAGCGTCCTCCCACGGAGCACAGGTTGATCGGTCACTAACGCTGCGTCCGTCATGTCATTGGCTTCTCTGTTGACAAGGAAACACGCAATTGCTGACGATAAATCTACGTTCAGCTGAAGTTGGAATTAGGGAATGGGATGTGCGATGGAACGTAAAGCAGTCGTAGCGGTGTCTGTCCTTACTGTTGTGATATTTGGGGTCGCTGGACTGTTCCTGGCTCAGCGACCAAAGCCCTTACCAGCCAATACTGACGGATCACACCATGGTCTTCAGGCAGATGCTCACGCTGTTCCAAGAGCGTCCAAGCAGGAAGGCCTCATTGAGCAAGGGATGGGCGCTCCTGCAAAGGGGCGTGGGAAAAATCCTGCTGACGCCGAGGCCGCGACAGCTTACGAACTCGTTGAAATTAACTTGCGCTGTCAGGTGGATCGAGAGGCGTCGGCTACCGAGGGACACATTCGGAGCACAACTGAGGAGCTTTGCAAGGATCTTTCGCTTGAGCCACTCAGTCGCGAAGAAGTGTTCAAGGCAATCACCTATGCTGCCGAGCATGGGAATATCCGCGCCCAGCTGGATTACTCGCTATACGCTTCGAGGATTTTTGAGGACGAACAAAACTCACTGGATCCCGAGCTGATCCGTGAGTACAAGGAAAACACGGTCAGATTTCTTGAATTCGCTGGAACGGCCGGCGAATCACAAGCGTATGTCCGATTGAGTGACATATACAAGAACGGCGCACTGGCCCCGAAAGATCCGGTGATGGTCTACGCGTACGCGGAAGCATATTTCCGCACGGGCTCAAGTCGCTACGGGGTCTCATTCTTGAACAATGCCGCATCTGGCTTGGACGGAACCCAATTGCGCCGTGGCAAGGAAATCGCCAATCAAATCATCAACAAAAGGAGTGCACTGGGCGGTCTCAACTTGCAAGCGCAACACGTGATCTAAAAGCTT
>JAFAFF010000190.1 GCA_023423605.1 Pseudomonadota bacterium | reverse complement strand
GCGGCGGCGTGCCGACGCCGGCCACATCGACGCCGCCCCGCAGCGTCTGCAGTGCGCCGATGCCATGCAGCGGGGCGGGCAGGGGCGCGTCCGCCTGCGATGCATCGGCCTGCTCCGGGGAGACCGTGGCAAGCACCGCCGCCAGTTCATCGAAGGACACTTCATCGGACGCATCCGCGGGCACCGTGGCTGCCGCGGCCGTCGGATCGCCGGCGGTGGTGGCCAGCGCCGCGGGCAATGCCGCCGTTGCAGCTGTCGAAGACGGCGTCGGCAGCGTGGCCGGCTCGCCGGCATCGGCCGGCACCCCCGGGCTGTCGACCAGCGCCTGCGGCATCGACAACGCCAGTCCGGCCAGTCCCTGCGGCGGCCAGAGGGGGGTATCGGCGGTGGCCTGCGGGGCAGGGTCGCGGTCGTCATCCACCGGCGTTGCGGCATCCGCATCGCGGTCGTGGTCACCGCCATCGGCATGGCGCGTGGACGCATCGGCCCGCCTTGCCTGGCCATCCGCGTGGGACGGCTGCGGCGCGGCATGGGCGGAAGGGTTGGCTTTCGAACGTGGCGTGCCGGTCCGCTCGGGTTGCTGCATCAGGCGTTCGAAGCGGCCGCCATCGCCGGTCGTGTTGCCGCGGCCGGTGCTGCTGCCGCCACCGGTCGCGGCCGTCGCCGGGATGCCACCGAGCAGCGGCGAGGGCGTCATCGCGTGCCTCCGCCGTCCGGCTCGTCGGCCTGCAACAGGCGCACCCGGCGCGCGCCAAGATCGTCCATCTCGCGCTGGGTGCGCTTTTCGGCCACCTGTTTCTCCTGCGCGCGGTAGCTGGCCGCCAGCTGTTCCAGCACCTGCTTGTCGCGGCTGGCCAGGAGCAGGCGGGCGCGTTCGGCTTCCACTTTCTCGCGGTTGCTGTCCACGGTCTGGGTCTGCTGCGCGACCGCGCTGTCCAGGCGGTCCAGGAAGGCGCGCCGGTTCATCAGCTGCGCCGGGCTGGTGGCGGCCATCTGCGCGCCGGCCATCTGCTGGCTGGAATATTCGTCGGCATAGCGGCGCAGTTCGTCCAGCCGCGAAAGATGCGTATCCAGCATGCGCTGGCGGTCGGCCAGCTCACGGGCCACGGTATCTTCCTTTTCCTGGGCCCGCTTCAGCAGCGGGTCGATGCGCTTGTATTGCATCATGGGTGTGCCTCGGGTTCGACCAGGCGCTTGAGCGCCGCCTGGCTGTGCGGGAGATCTGCGGCCTTGGCGATGTCCTGGCCAAGGAACTGGACGATGTCCGGCCAGCGCTCCAGGGCTTCGTCGGTGGCGGCGTCGTTGCCGCGCTGGTAGGCGCCGATGGCGATCAGGTCGCGGTTGGACGAATACGCCGACACCAGCCGCTTCAGCTTGCGGATGCGCAGGCGCCAGGCTTCATCGGCGATTTCCGTGACCACGCGGCTGACCGAGGATTCCACGTCGATGGCCGGGTACAGGCCGCTGTCGGCCACCCGGCGCGACAGCAGGATATGGCCGTCGAGAATGGCGCGGGCGGCATCGGCGATCGGATCCTGCGGGTCGTCGCCCTCGGTGAGCACGGTGTAGAACGCGGTGATGGAGCCGCGTCCCTTGGCGCCGTTGCCCGCGCGTTCCACCAGCGCCGGCAGCTTGGCGAACACCGATGGCGGATAACCGCGGGTGGTGGGCGGCTCACCCACCGACAGGCCGATCTCGCGCTGTGCCTGCGCGAAACGGGTCAGTGAGTCCATCAACAACAGCACATTCAGGCCCTGGTCGCGGTACCACTCGGCGATGGCGGTGGCGCGGTAGGCACCGTGCAGGCGCGCCAGCGGCGGGCGGTCGGCCGGTGCGGCGACCACCACGGCACGGCGCAGGCCTTCTTCGCCCAACGTGGATTCGACGAAATCGCGCACTTCGCGGCCACGTTCGCCGATCAGCCCCACCACGATCACATCAGCCGAGGTGAAGCGGGTCATCATGCCGAGCAGGGTGGATTTGCCGACGCCGGAGCCGGCGAACAATCCCACGCGCTGGCCGCGGCCGATCGGCAGCAGGGCATTGATCGCGCGCACGCCGACATCCAGCGGCTGGGTGATGGGTTCGCGCGCCAGCGGATTCATGGACACGCCCGCCATGCCGACCGAGCCTTCGGCGCGGATCGGCCCCTTGCCGTCCAGCGGCACGCCATCGCTGTCGATGACGCGCCCCAGCAGGCCCTCGCCGACATCCACGCCGCCGCCGCGGCGCATGGAAGGCACCACGCGTGCGTTCGGCAGCAGGCCATGCAGTTCCGCGCTGGGCATCAGGTAGGTACGCTCGCCGGCGAAGCCGACCACTTC
Source organism: Pseudomonadota bacterium (assembly GCA_023423605.1). Taxonomy (GTDB): domain Bacteria; phylum Pseudomonadota; class Gammaproteobacteria; order Xanthomonadales; family Xanthomonadaceae; genus Stenotrophomonas. The sequence goes on along the minus strand of JAFAFF010000190.1, from coordinate 8,903 downwards.
CGAATCGACCCAGCCGCCATCCACTTCCACCTTGCAGCTGGCGCCCAGCGGTGCCTCGCAGCCCACTGCTTCCAGCGTCAGGCCGACCGCGCGGCGCAGCACGCCTTCGCGGATCAGCCCGCGGCCGTGCAGGGCATCAAAGCGCAGCGCGTCCAGTCGCGCACCCAGGCGCAGGTTGCGGGCGCCGGTCCATTCCAGCGGCTGCGGGATGTCGGTGGCGCTCATGCACTCGCTCCCACCTGGCGCAGCACCGCATCCAGCGCGCCGCGCAGTCGGGCGTCCAGGGTGCCATCGATGCGCACGCTTTCAGCATGCACACGCAGATCGCCACGGCCGAGCGCGGCATCGGCGACCAGGCGCTGCTGCGGCGACAGGCCGAGCAGCGGCGCCAGCGCGGCGATGTCATCCGGATGCAGGCGCACTTCCACGTCGCGGCTGCTGGAGCCGACCGCGTCCACGCCTTCGGAAACCAGCTGCGCCAGCAGCTGCGGATCGGCCTGGTAGGCGCGTCCCACCAGGGCTCCGGCGATGCGTACGGCCAGTTCGCCCAGTGCGGCCACCGCCTCGTTTTCCAGGCGCACCAGCGGCCGGGTGAAGTTGTCCAGGATGCCTTCGATCTGCGCCACCAGGCGGCGCACCTCGGCCTGGCCCTGGGCGAAACCGTCGGCATGGCCGCGCTCGAAGCCTTCCTTTTCCGCACTGTCCTGGATGGCCTGGATTTCCTCCAGGGTGGGCGGCTGCAGCACAGGCTCGGGTTCGGGTTCGAATGCGGGCGTGGCGGCGGCTTGCTCGTCCGGCAGCGGCAGCGGTTCGGCCAGCAGGTCCGGCGCGTTCCAGCGGATGGCGGTGTTCACAGCATCGCCTCCGCGCTGCCGCCCAGGGCCACGGTGCCTTCATCGGCCATGCGCTTGACGATGGCCAGGATCTCGCGCTGCGCGCCTTCCACGTCGGAAAGCCGCACCGGGCCGCGCGCTTCCATGTCTTCCAGCAGGATTTCCGCCGCACGCTGGGACATGTTGCGGGTGATCTTGTCGCGCACCTTGATGTCCGCGCCGCGCAGGGCCAGGCCCAGCCGCTCGCCGCTGACTTCGCGCAGCACCAGCTGCATTTCGCGGTCGTCCAGGTCCACCAGGTCGTCGAACACGAACATCATTTCCTGGATGCGGTTGCTGAGCGGGGCATCCACGCGGGCGATGGCGCCAAGGATGGCCTGGTCCTGGCCACTGTCCATGAAGTTGAGGATGTTGGCGGCCACCTGCACGCCACCGATGCTCGATGACTTCAGGTTCTGGCTGCCGGAAAACTGCCGCTCCATGATCTCGTTGAGTTCATTGAGGGCATTGGGTGGAATGCCATCCAGGGTGGCGATGCGCAACAGCACGTCCACGCGGGTGCGTTCGGGAAGCAGCTTCAGCGCTTCGGCGGCCTGGTCGGTTTCCAGGTGCGCCATCACGATGGCGATGATCTGCGGATGCTCGTTGCGGACCAGGTCGGCCACCGCACGCGGGTCCATCCACTTCAGGGCGTCCAGGCCGGTGGTGTTGCGGCCCAGCAGGATGCGGTCGATCAGGCTGTTGGCCTTTTCGCTGCCCAGCGCCTGCACCAGCATGTTGCGGATGTAGTCGTCCGAGCCGACGCCGAGCGAGGTCTTGGACATCAGCGCGTTGTTGAAGGTGTCCATCACCCCTTCCACCTGCTCGCGGGTCACGTCGGTCATGGTGGCCATGGCGATGCCGATCTTCTGCACCTCCTTGGGTTCCATGTGGCGCAGCACGTCGGCCGCTTCCTGTTCACCCAGCGACAACAGCAGGATCGCGGCGCGCTGAACGCCGCTCAGCAGCATCTCAGTCATTGGCCACCCAGCCCTTGACCACCTGCGCCACGCGCTTGGAATCGGTCTTCACCGCTTCGCGGGCCATGCGCAGGCGTTCTTCATACGAATCCACCGGCAGCGCCAGCGGATTGCCGGCGGCCTGTGCGGCACGCTGGCGTTCCAGCGCCGGCAGGTCCAGTTCGTCGTCCACCAGCTGCACATCGGCGGTCAGCGGCTCCTGCGCGATCTGCGCCGGCTTCGGTCCATTGCCGCTGATGGAGCGCAGGGCAGGGCGCAGCACGCCGAACAGCAGCGCCAGCACCACCACCGCGCCAAGCAGCAGGCGCAGGCCGTCGTGTACCCAGGGCAGTTCCCACCAGGCCGGCCCTTCCACCGGCGTGGTGTCGCGCACGAACGGTGCGTTCATCACCGAAACGGTATCGCCGCGCTCGGCATTGAAGCCCACCGCCTGCTTGACCAGCCCTTCGATGCGGGTGAGTTCGGCGGCCGACAGCGCCTGCTCGCGCAGCTTGCCGTCGGCACCGGCGCGCGGCACGTTGTCCAGCAGCACCGCCACCGACACGCGCTGGATGCGCCCGGCCGGCTGCCGGGTGTGCTGCAGGGTGCGGTCCAGTTCGTAGTTGCGGGTGGCGTTGCGCGAGGTTTCCACCGGTGCCTGCGCGGTTGCCGGAGCCGGGGTGGGCTGGCCGGGCGGGGCGTTGCTGGTGGCACCGGGCACGCCCTGCGGGCCGGTGGTGGTGGTCGAATTCTCGCTGGTCTGCTCGCTGCGCACCTTCGCCGGTTCGCCGTTGTACAGCTCGCGGGCTTCTTCGATGGTGGAGAAATCCATGTCCACGCTGACTTCCGGCTTGACCCGGCCGGGGCCGGTCATCGGTTCCAGCAGTTCGCGGATGCGCTGGTTGAACGAGGTTTCCTGGCGGCGCACCTGTTCGAACTGGGCAGCGTTCATCGCCGCTTCGCTGTTCGGATCGGACACGCTGAGCATGTTGCCGCTCTGGTCCACCACGGTCACACGCTCCGGTGCAAGATCCGGAATGCTGGCCGCCACCATGTGCACGATGGCATCGACCTGGCCGCGTTCCAGCTGCTGGCCGCCACGCAGTTCCAGCACCACCGAAGCGCTGGCGACGTCGCGCTGGCGGGTGAAGGCGCTGGGCTTGGGGATGGCCAGGTGCACGCGCGAATCGCGCACCGGGCGCAGGGTGTTTATGGTGCGCGACAGTTCGGTTTCCAGCGAGTGCTGGTAGCGCGCGCTTTCCACGAACTGGCTGACGCCGAAGCCGGGGTCGCGCTCCATCAGTTCGAAGCCGAGCCGGCCGCTGTCGGTCAGCCCGGAGCCGGCCAGTTTCAGGCGGGCGTCGTGCAGGTTCTTTTCCGGCACGGTGATGCCGCCGGTGGCCGGGTCCAGCTCGAACGGAATCTGCGCGGTGCGCAGCAGGTCGGTGGCCTCGGCGGTCGCCTTCTGGTCCAGGCCGGTGTACAGCGGCACGTAGCCGGGCTTCTGCGACCAGAAGAACACCGCCAGGCCGGCAGCCACGGCCACCGCGATCATCGCCATCAGGCCGAGCCTGCGTGCGATCTGCAGGCTCTGCAGGCGGTCGAACCACTGCCCGGCCTTTTCGGTGCTGAGCGATTCCTTGGAGAGCGTCAATGCCATCGTGCGCGGTCCTTACAGCGGCATGTTCATCACGTCCTGGTAAGCCTGGACGAGACGGTTGCGGACTTCCACGGTGGCGCGGAAGGCGATCTGGGATTGTTGCGAGGCCACCATCACCCGGGCCAGGTCGGCCCCGGGCTTGCCGAGTTCGAAATCACGCGCCAGCGTGCCGGCCGTCTGCTGCGCTTCATTCACCCCGGCCAGTGCGCCGCGCAGGGTTTCGCTGAAGCTGGCCGGTGCCGGCGCGCCCACCCCGGTGGTGCCGGGAATCGCGTCGCTGCGCGGCATTTCCGCCAGCGGGCGGGCCACGGTCTGGCTTGCCTGCGTCTGGAAGCTGCGTATCTGCGAAAGGATCGAAGTGACGGAGTGGGTCATGTGGAGCTGTTCCATGAAGCGGGAGCGGAGCAGGGCCTGCCCGTGCGTTCATGCAAGTGCCGTGCCGGAACCGTCTGCCCGGCGCGCGCCGGGATTCCGCCGCGCGGTGTTGTGACAGCGGGCAGAGGGCGTGTAGAGCGGGGCTCTGCCCCGCTGGGCTGTATCTCTCAGCCGGGCAGAGCCCGGCTCTACGTGGCGGGCTGGAGCGTCCAGCGGCCGCCGTTCTGCCGGCGTGCGGGTGGGATGGGGCCATCGAACTGGGTGAAGATGAAGCGTCCTTCGTGATCGGTCAGGCAGGTCAGCAGCAACTGGTAGAGGCTGGTGTCGCCCTGGTAGTTCTCCTGGAAGGTGATCTTGCCGATGTGCGGTGCCAGCTGCTGGTAGCGGTAGTAGCCGTCAGCGCGCACGGGGCTGTCGATGACTTCCAGTACGTACTGCAGGCTGTCGAAATCAACCCGGACTGTGCGTCCCGCATGCGGATTGTCTGCCGCGGGCAGGGGGTCGGTGACGTTGAGGAACGTGCGGCCATCAAGACGCTCAGGCACACGGCAGCCAGGGCCGGGCCCACTGGCGAGGGCATTGGACGAGAGCAGCAGGGCGGTTGCGGAGAGGCACAACGAAGCGGTTCGCATGAGGAGCTCCACGGTTGGAAGCTGCAGCGTGGGCCACCGGTGATGTTCCTGCATTGCAAAAAGCTGCAGAAGCATCGTGGAGCGGGGGCGCTGTGCATGGCGATCGCACGGCGGGGGGTGTCCGCTGTGCATGGCGATCGTAGAGCGGGGCTCTGCCCCGCTGCGCGGTGAGGCCCCAGCCGGGCAGAGCCCGGCTCTACAGTTCGGGTTGTTCGCGTTCGATGCCGTACTTGCGCAGCTTCTCCACCAGGGTGGTGCGGCGCAGGCCCAGCAGCTGGGCGGCGTGCGCCACCACGCCCTGGGTGCGTTCCAGCGCTTCCTGGATCAGCGCCAGCTCGATGGACGCCATGTGGTTGCGCAGGTCCAGGCCATCGTCGGGCAGGGCGGCCGACGTGGCCGGTGGCGGCGCTGGCGCCGGCGAATGGAAGGAAAAGCTGCGCAGGTCCAGGCGCTCGTCAGCCGCCGGGGTCGGCTCGGCCGGCTCGGCGGCAGCCGCCACCGGCAGCGCCACATCGGCGCGATAGCGGGCGGGCAGGTCCTGCACGCGCACGGTACCGCCCGGATGCAGTACGGCCAGCCGCTCCACCAGGTTGGTCAGCTCGCGCACGTTGCCGGGCCAGGCATAGGACGTCAGCGCCTGCAGCGCCTCGGTGGAGAAGCGCACTTCGCCACGGCCGGTGCGTGCCAGCTGGCTGGCGATGTTCTCGGCCAGCGTCGGCAGGTCTTCCAGCCGTTCGCGCAGGGCCGGCACCTCGATCGGAAACACGTTGAGGCGGTAGAACAGGTCCTCGCGGAAACGGCCTTCGCCGATGCGGCTTTCCAGGTCGCGGTGGGTGGCGGCGATGACGCGCACGTTGCAGCGGATGGTTTCGTTCCCCCCCACGCGTTCGAAGCTGCGCTCCTGCAGCACGCGCAGCAGCTTCACCTGCATCGGCAGGCTCATGTCGCCGATCTCGTCGAGCAGCAGGGTGCCGCCCTCGGCCATTTCGAAACGTCCCTTGCGCGCGGTCAGTGCACCGGTGAACGCGCCTTTTTCGTGGCCGAACAGTTCGCTTTCCAGCAGGTCCGCGGGAATGGCGCCGCAGTTGATGGCCACGAACGGGCCATCGCGACGCGGCGAACGCTGGTGGATGGCGCGCGATACCACTTCCTTGCCGGTGCCGGATTCGCCGAGTACCAGTACCGTGGTGTCGAACGCGGCCACCTGTTCAATCAGCTGGCGCAGCGCGCTCACCGCCGGGCCGGTGCCGGTCGGTCCCTGTTCCTGGGCAGCGCCGGCCTGGTGTTCGGCGTCCAGCCGCTTCAGGCTGGCACGGCGCAGCAGCGCCTCCATCTGCGCATGCCGCAGGGGCGATTCCAGTGGCCATACGTTGGCCTCGTGCAGCGCATGGCGGCGCGCGAAGGCCTGGGTATCGCCATCCACCAGCAGCACGGGCGGCGGCAGGTTGCCCTGGCCCAGGCAGCGGTACAGTTCATCGGTGTGCGGCGATTCGTCCAGGCTGCCCACGATCACCGCCATCCAGTCGTTCTGGCGGTAGCGGCTGGCCGGGAAGTCGGCGGCATCGGCCACCCAGCGCGGGTTGAAATCCATGAATTCGAGCAGGGCCACGGTGCGCTCGGCGCGCACGGCGTCGCTGTCCAGTACGAGGATGCGCGATTCACTCATCGTCGGCAGCCTTGAAGCCTTCCAGGATCGCCATGACATCCTGGATGTAGGACAGCTTGCTGACGAAGTTGTCGGCACCGGCGCGCAGTGCATGCTCGCGGTGTTCGGCATCGTCGAAGTGGCTGGCGATGACGATGTAGGGTGCATCGTCCTGCGATTTGATCAGGCGGGTCGCCTGCAGGCCGCCCATTTCCGGCATGGCCAGGTCCATCAGCACCACCTGCGGACGCAGTGCCTCCGAACGCGCGATGGCCTCCAGCCCGTTGGCGGCGCTGCCCACCACGTCCAGCCAGTCCACCTTGCGGAAGTGGCGCATGGCGGCGTTGATGAATCCCTCGTGGTCGTCGACCAGCAGCACGGTGAGCTTGTTCATGCGGTGTCCTCAGCCCACGCGGGCCATCAGCGGTTGCCGGGCGACCTGCCGGCGGCGTTCGCGCGCCGGCGCGATGTCCAGTTGTTCGCGGTATTTTGCAACGGTACGGCGGGCAATGTTCACCCCCTGCCGTGCCAGCAGGCCGGCGATGGCCTCGTCGGCCAGCGGCCGGCCGGCCGGTTCGGCCTCGATCAGGCGCCGCACCATGGCCTTCACCGCAGCGCCGGACACGCTGGCGCCCTCCAGCCGCACCGCGAAGAAATGCTTCAGTTCGAAGGTGCCGCGCGGGGTCTGCAGGTACTTGCCGGTGGTGATGCGCGAGACCGTGGATTCGTGCATGCCGATGGCATCGGCCACTTCCTTGAGCGTCAGCGGCGCCATTGCCTCTTCGCCGTGGACCAGGAAGGCGGCCTGGCGTTCGACGATCACCCGCGCGGTGCGCAGCAGGGTTTCGTGACGCATCGACAGGCCGCGTGTCAGCCAGCGTGCCTCGGCAAGCATTTCGCGCATCGCCGGGCTGGCGTCGGCAGTGTCAGCCAACGCCTGTTCGTACTGGCTGTTGATGCTCACGCGGCGGCTGCTGCGGCGGTTCAGTGCCACCCGCCACTGGCCATCGGCGTGCCAGGCCACCGCATCGGGAACCACCACGACGTTGCGTTCCGGCAGCAGCTGGTCGCCCGGGCGCGGTTGCAGCGAAAGCACCAGCCGCACCGCTTCCAGCACATCGGCCACCTCGGCATCGTGGGCGGCGGCCAGCGCGGGGTAATCATGCGCCGCCAGCAGCGCCATGTCGCCGTCCAGCAACCGGGCGGCAAGGTGGCGCGCCGCGACCACGCCGGGCAGTTCGCGCAGCTGCGCCTGCAGGCATTCGGAAAGATGCTGTGCGGCCATGCCGGCCGGATCGCCGTGCAGCAGGCGCTGGCGGACCGCTTCCACCTCGGCGATGGACACATCCAGGCGTGCGCTGGCAAGCAGCTGCAACTGCTCCAGCGGCGCATCCAGATAGCCGCCGTCATCGCAGTGTTCCAGCCAGAAGGCCGCCACGCCCAGCGCGTGCGCATCCAGTTCCAGCGCCAGTGCCTGCAGGATGCGCAGGTGCGGATCGCTGGATTCGCCAGCGGCCACGCGGGCCATGCGGTCCTCGTCGCCATCCTGCCAGCTGGCTCCCGGCACGTCCCACATGCCGCTGTCGGGCAGTTCATCGAAGGCGGCGGCGTCCAGTGCGGGATCCTGCGCCGCATCGGCCGGGGCATCGGTGTCGCCGGCATCTTCGATTTCCAGCAGCGGATTGGTTTCCAGGGCGCGCTGGATTTCCTGCTCCAGCGCCAGGCCATCGAGCTGCAGCAGGCGGATGGACTGCAGCAACTGCGGGGTCAGGTGGAGCTGTTGGCCGAGCTGGGTGGCAAGCGTGGCTTTCATCGACGTTTCCCTGGCGCCCTCTCCCGGCGCGTTATGGAACACATCTTGCAGTGGGGAGGGGGTAGGGGAAATCGGGTAGAACCCGTCATCTGTCGCAAAAAGCCTGACATGATGTCAGGAATACCCCTACACGGCATCGGAATTCCGACGGATGGTCATCGTAACGCATTGATCTGCGGTGAAAGTCTGGGCTGCGGCAGCCGGAATTCCATCGCCTGCGCGCCGGCATGGCGGGAATCCGTCGCGAATGGCTCAGTCCAGCTCGCCCTGGTGGCGGGCGGCCATCAACACCAGGTCGGTGGCGCGCCGGCAGCCCAGTGATTCCATCATCCGTGCGCGGTGGGTTTCCACTGTCTTGACGCTGATGCCGAGATCGGCGGCGATTTCCTTGGTGCTCTGGCCAGTGCCTATGCGGCGCAGGATGTCGCGCTGGCGGGGCGGCAGCGCGGCCACGCCGACCGGCTTCTCGCGGCTGAGCATCGGCGCGAGCATCTTCGCGGAAATCTGCGGGCTCAGGAACACCTGGCCGGCATGCGCGGCGCGCAATGCCAGTTCCAGTTCGCCCGGGGCGGCATCCTTCACCACGAAGCCGACGGCGCCGCGGTCCAGCGCATCGCGCACGTGCGCCACGTCGTCATGCATGGTCATCATCACCACGCGCGAACCCGGCGCATGGGCACGGATGTCGCTCAGCGCTTCCAGGCCGGTACGGCCGGGCAGGGACAGGTCCATCAGCACCACGTCCGGTGCGTGCTGCAACGCTTGTTGCAGCGCCTGTTCGGCATTGCAGGCTTCGGCCACCAGCTGCACGTCGGCGAAACCCTGCAGCAAGCGGCCCAGGCCTGCCCGCACCAGGGTGTGATCATCGACGATGAGAACGCGCACAGGCAGCAACTACACTCGGGGAATGCCCACCTTAGCCGAGGTCGGCGGGGGAGCCAATAGCG
>JAFAFF010000275.1 GCA_023423605.1 Pseudomonadota bacterium | reverse complement strand
CAACATTTCTTCGGTCGCGGGCGTCTATCCGTACCCGGGCGGCAATGCGTACGGCGGCACCAAGGCGTTCGTCAGCCAGTTCTCGCTCGGCCTGCGCTCGGACCTGCACGGGACCGGCGTACGCGTGACCACGATCGAACCGGGCATGGCCGAGACCGAATTCACCGTGGTACGCACGCATGGCGACCAGGCAGCGTCGGACAAGCTGTACACCGGCGCCAACCCGATGACCTCCGACGACATCGCCGAGCAGATCTTCTGGGTGGCCAGCCTGCCGCCGCATCTGAACATCAACCGCCTGGAGCTGATGCCGGTCAGCCAGTCCTTTGCCGGTTTCCAGGTTGCCCGCGAGGACTGACGGGTAGCGCCGGCTGCTGGCCGGCATCGGCGACGGTCCCACCGTGCAGGGAGTGCCGGCCGGTTACAGCGGTTTTTCGGACAGGCAGAAGTTGCCGGCCAGCGGCCGGCACTACTGGGCCTTGATGGCCATTGCCTGCAGGCCGGTGCCATCCAGCTTCTGCTTGGCGTCAGCCAGCTCGCCTGCGGTGCCATACGGCCCCATGCGCACGCGGTATACCGTCCTGCCGTTGATCTGGGCCGATTCCACGCGCGCGGCCAGGCCGATCATCGCCAGCTTCGCCTTGGTGGCTTCGGCGTCGCCCGAGGCACCGAACGCGCCGGCCTGCAGGATGTACCGCACGTTGCCGGCGGTGGTCGCCGCCGCCGCCGCGCCTTCGTTCGTGACTGGTGCAGCGGCGGCCGGAGCTGCGGCGGCAGGTGCACGGTTGCTGGCCGTTGCCGTCTCGCCCAGCGGCGCAGGCAGGGATGCCGGGCTGCTGGTCGTCGCGCTGGCCACCGCCGTACTGGCTGTAGTGGTTGCCGCCGTGGACGACGGTGCCGGTGCTGCCGCAGCCGGTACCGGCCTGCCTTCCAGCGCGGCCTGCGCGCGCTGTGCCTCGCTGCGGGCGCGGCGCTGGTCTTCGGCACGCGCGCTGGCAGCGAGCTCGGCATCGGACATTTCCACTTCCTTGCCGGGCAGCAGGGTGTAGAAATCGTACTGGGTCGCCGCAGGCCTGGCCGGTTCAGCCGGCTTCGGCGCCGGCGTGTCCACCTGCGCGCCGACATCTTCGTCGGCCTGCGCTACGGGCGCCGGCTGTGCGTTCGGGTCCGGTCGCGGGCCGGCGCGCAGGAAACCATCGGCATCGCCCTTGAACAGGTTCGGCGCGGCCAGGAATACCACGGCGGCGATGGCAACGCCTGCGACCAGCCACACCCATCCGGGCGTTCCCTGGCTGTTGTTGCGCCGTGCCTGGCTCTTGCCGCGTCGTGCTGCCATGTCTACTGCTTCTCCGATCCGATTGATTACATTTTTTCCGGGGCACCAACGCCCAGCAGCTGCAGGCCGTTGGCCAGCACCTGGCGCGCGGCACGGGCAAGGGTGAGTCTGGCGTTGCGTTCGCCGGCATCTTCCACCAGCACCGGCGTCCCGTGATACCACGTGTGGAACGCATGCGCCAATTCACGCAGATACTGCGCGATCAGGTGCGGTTCCAGCGCGATGCCCGCCGCCTCGACCACTTCCGGATAACGCGACATTTCGTTCATCAGGTTCAGCGACACCGCATCATCCAGCGTGTTCAGCCCGGCGATGCCCTGTTCCGGCACGTACGCCAGACCCTTTTCCTGCGCCTGGCGCAGCAGGCTGCAGACGCGGGCATGCGCATACTGTACGTAGAACACCGGGTTGTCGTTGCTCTGCTGGCGGGCCAGGTCGATGTCGAAGGTCAGCTGCGAATCCGGCTTGCGCGCGATCAGGAACCAGCGCGTGGCATCGCGGCCGGCTTCGTCGATCAGGTCGCGCAGGGTGAAATAGCTGCCGGCGCGCTTGGAAAGCTTCACTTCCTCGCCGCCGCGCATCACCGTCACCATCTGATGCAGCACGTATTCCGGCCAGCCCTGCGGGATGCCCACTTCCATCGCCTGCAGGCCAGCGCGCACGCGCGCCAGCGAGCCATGGTGGTCTGCGCCCAGTTCGGTGATGGCGCGTTCATAGCCGCGCTGCCACTTGGACAGGTGGTAGGCCACATCGGGCACGAAATAGGTGAAGGTGCCGTCGGACTTGCGCATGACGCGGTCCTTGTCGTCACCGAAATCGGTCGAACGCAGCCACAACGCGCCGCCTTCCTCGTAGGTATGCCCTGATTCCTGCAGCCTGGCCACCGCTTCGGCCACCTTGCCGTCGCTGTACAGCGAGCTTTCCAAGAAGTAGATGTCGAAATCCACCCCGAACGCGGCCAGGTCCAGGTTCTGCTCGTTGCGCAGCCAGGCCACGGCGAAGCGGCGGATCGCCGCCATGTCCTGCGGGTCCTTCGCACCGACCACCGGGGTACCTTCCAGGTCAACGCTGGCGCCCTTCATGTAGGCATCGGCGACGTCCTGGATGTAATCGCCACGGTAGCCGCCTTCCGGCCAGCCCGCGTCGTCCGGCCTGATGCCCATCAACCGCGCCTGCGTGGACAGTGCAAGGTTCTCGATCTGCACGCCGGCATCGTTGTAATAGAACTCACGCTTGGCGTTCCAGCCATTGGCATCGAGCACGCGTGCGATGCAATCGCCGATGGCCGCCGCGCGGCCATGGCCAACATGCAGCGGCCCGGTCGGGTTGGCCGACACGTATTCCACGCCCACCGTGCGGCCGTTGCCGGACAGGTTGCGGCCGTAGTCGGCGCCTTCCTTGATGGCGCTGGCGGCTTCGCGCTGGAATGCGCTGGCGGCCAGATGGAAATTGATGAAGCCCGGCCCGGCGATCTCGACCTTGCTGACATCGGCGCTTTTCGGCAGGGCCTCCACCAGCGACTGGGCGAGGGCGCGCGGATTGCTGCGCGCGGCCTTGGCCAGCAACATGGCGGCGTTGGTGGCGAAATCGCCATGATCGCGGGTCTTCGGGCGTTCGACCACGAATTCCGGCGGCAGGGTGTCGGCGGGCAGGGTGCCATTGGCGCGCAGGGCTTCGATGCCTTGGCTGATCAGGGCGCGGAGGAAATTTTTCACGAGGCCTGCTGATGGGTGAGCGGCGGAATCCCCCATTTTAGCCGATCTGCCCGCCCCGGGCGGTGTCGTGGCGGCCTCCGGCAGGCTGGGACTCAGCCACGGCCCGCGAGCATGCCGCTGCGTGGCTGGCCGGGTGGCCGCTGCTCAGTGGAGCCAGCCGCGTTCGGCGAAGGATACCGGCCGGCCTTCACCCACCACCAGATGATCCAGCAGGGTGATGTCCAGCAGCGCCAGGGCCCGTTGCAGTTCGGCGGTGACAGCGCGGTCGGCCTGGGAGGGTTCCGGGTTTCCGGAGGGATGGTTATGGCTGACGATGACCGAGACGGCGTTCAGCGCCAGCGCGCGGCGGGCGATCTCGCGGGGATGGATGGACGCCGAATTCACCGTGCCGTGGAACAGTTCCTCGCAGGCCAGCAGACGGTTCTGGCTGTCCAGGAACAGGGCGATGAATACTTCGTTCGGCCGGCCCCGCAGCCGGTGCTGCACGTAGCGTGCGGCCACGCCGGCCGAGCTGCCCACGCATTCCTTTTCACTCAGTTGTGCCTGCAGGTGGCGCCCGGCCAGTTCCAGCGCCGCCACCAGCGTGCAGCTGCGCGCCGGCCCCAGCCCTGGCAACCGGGCCAGACCGGCTGCGGGCAGGTCCAGCAGGACGCGTAGCGGGCCATGTTCGGCCAGCAGGTCACGGGCGGTCTGCACGGCATCGCGGCCGCGGGTGCCCGAACCGAGAAACAGCGCCAGCAGCTCCGCATCGGAAAGGGTGCCTGGGCCATGCGCGAGCAGGCGTTCACGTGGGCGTTCCTGCGAGGGCCAGTCCTGGATGGTCATGGGGCCAGTCTGATCCGGCATGTCCTGCCGCGCGATCAGCCTCCGACACGTCGGCGGCTCAGGAAGGGTCGTTGCCGTTTATGGGATATGCCCTCAGGAAGGCATGCAGTTCGTGGTTGCCGTTCAGTCCCAGCTTGCGCATGGCGTCGGATTTCTGCCGGCTCACGGTCTTCGGGCTGCGGCCCCGTCGCTGGGCGATGGTGTTGATGTTCAAGCCGTTGCGCAGGCCTTCCAGCACCTCGCGTTCGCCCTGCGACAGCGAGGCCGGCCTGCCCCGGTGGGAGAGGTCGCGTTCGCGAAGGTGCGAGCGCAGGTTCTGCGACACATAAGTCTGCTCGGCGGCCGCGCTGCGTACCGCCGCGGCCAGTTCCTCGAAATCCGCCGCCTTGTCCAGCGCCCCCCGTGCGCCACGGCGCAGCAGCGTGGCCAGCACGCTGGGGCTGGCCGTGGCGGTCAGCACGACCACCGGCAGCTGCGGATGGGCCTGCCGGATATGGTCGAGCAGCTCGGGGCCATCCAGCCCTTCGCCAGGCATGCTCAGGTCGGTCAGCACCACATCGCAGGGTTGTTGCTGCAACAGGGTCATCAGGGAACGGCCGCCGGGGGCCTCGCCCACGACGTCGATCTGCGCGTTGCGCAGCAGTACGCGGGCGCCGTGGAGGATGATCGGATGGTCGTCGGCGATGATGGTGCGAATGAACACGGGGCGCTCCTGCATCAGGATGGAACCGCTGGCGACGAGCGGGGGCCGTCATGGCCACGCCGGACATTCTGGATCGCTTGTCGTACATGTACTTATGTCCGCCGGTCATATCCGGCGCCATACGGAGACAACTGGCCCTTCGGGTAAGCTAATGCCTTTGCGTGGATAGGATTTTCCGGTGGCAGACTCACCCAATGCTTCCCCGGCGCCGCGGCGACCGCTGGAAGGGCGCAGGCTCCTGTTGTGCGTCGGCGGCGGTATCGCGGCGTACAAGTCATTGGAACTGGTGCGCCGGCTGCGCGACGCCGGTGCGCTGGTGCAGGTGGCAATGACCGCCGGTGCGCAGCAGTTCGTCACGCCGCTGAGTTTCCAGGCGCTGTCCGGCCAGCCGACGCGCACCACGCTGTGGGACAGTGCCGCCGAACAGGCCATGGGCCATATCGAGCTTGCCCGTTGGGCGGAGCGCATCGTGATCGCGCCTGGTACGGCCGATCTGCTGGCGCGCCTGGCCCACGGCCAGGCGGATGACCTGGTCACCACCCTGTGCCTGGCCAGTACCGCACCGCTCACCGTGTGCCCGGCGATGAACCATCGCATGTGGCTGCATCCGGCCACCCAGGCCAACATCGCGCTGCTGCGCGAACGCGGCGCGCAGGTGGTCGGCCCGGTGGACGGTCCGCTGGCCGAAGGCGAGTCCGGGCCGGGACGCCTGAGCGAGCCCGGCGACATCGTCGCCGCCCTGGTTGCGGTCGAAGAGCACGCGGGCACAGCCGACCCCCATGCCGCCAGCCGCCAGGCGCTGGAGGGGCTGCGCGTGGTGATCAGCGCCGGCCCCACCTACGAAGACATCGATCCGGTGCGCTATGTCGGCAACCGCAGCAGCGGCAAGATGGGTTACGCACTTGCCGCCGCCGCCGCTCGTGCCGGGGCGCGGGTGGTGCTGGTCAGTGGTCCGGTGCATCTGCCCACGCCCGCCGGCGTGGAGCGCATCGATGTCCGTTCGGCGGCGCAGATGCGCCAGGCGGTACTGGCGGCGCTGCCTGCCGATATCTACATCGGTGCCGCCGCGGTGTCCGATTACACCCCGCGGCAGGTGGCGCGGCAGAAACTGAAGAAGACCGCCGACAGCCAGTCGCTGGTGGTTGAACTGGTGCGGACCCCGGACATCCTTGCCGAGGTGGCCGCGCAGACCCAGTCGCTGAAGCTGGTGGTGGGCTTTGCCGCCGAAACCCACGACGTGGAGAAATATGCCCGCGGCAAGCTGGTGGACAAGCACCTGGACCTGGTGATCGCCAACCAGGTAGGCCACGGCACGGGTGGCTTCGAAAGCGACGACAACGCCGCCACCGCCTACTGGCAGGATGGCGAACAGGTCTTTCCGGCCACTTCCAAGATCGAACTGGCCGAGCAGCTGCTCGCGCTGGTCGCACAGAGGCTCATGGCATGAACGCAGCAGTCCCCCCCAACGATGCATCGCTCCCGCCGCTGCAGGTGAAGCTGCTGGACCCCCGTTTCGGCGACAGCTGGCCGCTGCCGGCCTATGCCACCGAAGCCAGCGCCGGCATGGATCTGCGGGCGGCACTGGAGGCGGCACTGACGCTGCAGCCGGGTGACACCGCGCTGGTACCCAGTGGCCTGTCCATCCATGTGGCCGATCCCAACCTGTGCGCGGTGATCCTGCCGCGTTCCGGCCTGGGGCACCGGCACGGGATCGTGCTGGGCAACGGCACCGGGCTGATCGATGCCGATTACCAGGGACCGTTGTTGATCAGCGTCTGGAACCGTGGCCGCGAGGTGTTCACCATCGAGCCCGGCGACCGCATCGCACAGCTGGTGATCCTGCCGATCGTGCGCGTGGGCCTGCAGGTAGTGGATACTTTCAGCGAGAGCGCGCGGGGTTCCGGTGGCTTCGGCCATACCGGGGTGCGCTGATTGACCACGGGGGACGGAATGATCGGCAGCAAGGGGAAGGGAACGGCGTCAGCCACGCGGACCGGGCCGTTGCTGGCGGCGGTGCTGGTGCTGCTGGCGCTGTGGTTTGGCTGGAGCGCGGTGCAGCAATGGCGGCAGACCGCCACGGGCACGCAGCTGGAGCAGGCACGCGATACTGCCGTGCAGGGGCTGCAGGCTGCCCTTGACGGGCAACTGGCCCAGTTCCGCAAGCACCTGCAGTCCGCGCGCCTGCAGCAGGCGCTGAGCGCCAGCGATGCAGCGGGTGCCGCCCTGGCGCTGCGCGAGGGCTGGAACGGCGTGGAAGATGCGCAGGTATTTCCCGCGGCGCTGGACGGCGCCTATGCCGATCCTGCGAAGTTCGGCTATTCGCGGCTGGCCCTTCTGGAAGCCGCACTGGCCACGGATGCGCCGGTCGCGCGCGTGGTCCGCGATGGCGCGGAAGCGCGCTTGGGACTGGCAGCCCAGGTATCGCTGGGTGCGCTGGGCCCTGCGGTCATCTACGTGCGCCAGCCGCTGATGCGGCTCACCGGCCCGCTCGAAGCGGTACAGACCCCGGAAGGAGGCTATCTGGCCCTGCGCCAGGGCAATTACAACGTGCTTGAGCGCGGCGATCGGCGGCTGGCCGACAGCGGCGAGGTGCTGGCACGCCCGATCACCGGCAGCACCCTGCGCCTGGCCGCGGGCGTACCGGTCATCGAAGCCGGTCCGCTGGGTCTGGGGCCGCTGGGGGCGTCCATCGTCGCCCTGCTGCTGGTGCTGATCGCGGTGTTGCTGCTGGTAGGCAAGTCGCGGTTGCCGCTGCCGGCGCGCGCTGCCCGCGAAACCAGCGAAGAGCAGGGGCCGACCCTGCGCGAAAGCCTGGCCCAGGCTGAGGTCGACACGTCCCCGGCCGATGCCGGCGATGCCGATGGTGCGACGTCACCACCGCCGGAAGCGCCGATCAGCGTGCCGGCAGACATCTTCCGCGCCTACGACATCCGCGGCGTGATCGGTGAAGCGTTGACCCCCAGGGTGGCGGCGCTGATCGGCCAGGCCATCGGCAGCGAGGTGCTGGAGCAGGGCCTGCGCGAGGTGGTGGTCGGACGCGATGGCCGACTGTCCGGCCCGGAGCTGTCCGCGGCGCTGGCCGAGGGCCTGCGTCGCGCCGGCTGCGATGTCATCGATATCGGCCTGGCACCCACGCCGGTGGTGTACTTCGCCAGCCATCACCTGCGTGCGGGTAGCTGCGTGGCCGTTACCGGCAGCCATAATCCGCCGGAGTACAACGGGTTCAAGATCGTGGTGGCCGGCCAGACGCTGTCCGGCGAGGCCGTCACCGGCCTGTACAGGCGCATCGTCGAAGGGCGGTTGACGCAGGCCGGCACGCCGGGCGGCTACCAGCAGCGCGAGGTCAGCGACGATTACGTGCGGCGGATCGCCGATGATGTGCAACTGGAGCGCCCCTTGAAGGTGGTCGCCGATGCCGGCAACGGCGTCGCCGGCCTGCTGGCGCAGCCGCTGCTGGAAGCCATCGGCGCGGAGGTCATCCCGCTTTACTGCGATGTCGATGGAACCTTCCCCAACCACCATCCCGACCCGAGCGAGCCACGCAATCTCGAAGACCTGGTGCAGACCGTCAAGCGCTTCGGCGCGGATATCGGCGTGGCCTTCGATGGCGACGGCGACCGTCTGGGCGTGGTGACGCCGGATGGCACCATCATCTTCGCCGACCGGCTGCTGATGCTGTTTGCCGCCGATGTGCTGCTGCGCAATCCCGGCGCGATGGTGATCTATGACGTCAAGTGCACCGGCAAGCTTGCCGATTTCGTGCTGCGGCATGGCGGCAGCCCGATGATGTGGAAGACCGGACATTCGCTGATCAAGGCGCGGATGGCGGAGACCGAGGCGGAACTGGCCGGCGAGATGAGTGGCCACTTCTTCTTCCGTGAACGCTGGTTCGGCTTCGATGATGGCCTGTACGCGGCCGCGCGCCTGCTGGAGATACTGGCCCTTCGCGAGGAAGCGCCGCAGGAGGTACTGGAGGAGCTGCCGCAGAGCGTGGCCACGCCGGAAATCAAGGTGCCGGTGGAAGAGGGCACGCCGCATGCGCTGGTATCGCTGGTGGTCAGCGCGGCGCAGGCGCCGGAGAATCCGTTTGTCGGCGGGCGCATTTCCACCATCGATGGCCTGCGCGTGGATTTTCCCGACAGCTGGGGCCTGGTCCGGGCATCCAATACCACCCCGGTGCTGGTGCTGCGTTTCGAAGCCGATACCCCTGAAGCACTGGAGCGCATCAAGGCGCAGTTCCGCAGCCAGCTGCAGCCGCTGCTCGGCCACGACACCTTGCCGTTCTGACGCCTGGGGTAGAGCCGGGCTCTGCCCGGCTGAACCATCGCGGTGGTCAAGCGGGGCAGAGCCCCGCTCTACGAGGCCTGGCCCTTCAACAACCGGAAACGCTGTACGGTTTCGTCGATCTCCGCTTCCAGCTCCTGCCGCTGGCGTTCGAAGGTGGCCTGCATGCGCTGCTGTGCCATCAGTTGGGCATGGCGCTGGCGGATCGTGGCGGCCTGCTTGTCGCCGATCGCGCGACCGGCGAGCTCACTGTCACCGGCACTGGCCAGCGCGGTGAACAGCGCATCGCGCAGGCTGGCAACGTTGTACTGCGCAGTCGCGATGTTGTTTTCCAGGATACCGGCGCGCTCGGTGAACACCCGCCGCAGGTCCGCTTCACTGCCATACGTGGACAACATCGCCTGCTCGGTGCGCTGGCGGGTTTCCCGCGCCATCTCGTCCAGCCGCTGTTGCGCCTCGGCCACGGCGGCCTCGGCACGCTCGTCTTCGCTCAGTGCACGCTCCACCTGTCCACTACGCAGGCCGCTGCTGGCGTTGAACACATCGCGCGCATTGTTGACGGCGTCGGCCGGCAGCGCATCGCTGCAGATGCGCTCGGTGCCCTCGTTCCAGCAGTAGAGTTTCTTGGCCGGCGTGTCTCCAGGCCTGGCCGGGCGGACACTTTTCTGCGCGCTGGCCATGCACGGCATGACCAGCAGCAGCGTGATGGCGAACATGGGCAAAGCCCTGGACATGGCGACCACCCCCCCTTGGGTCGGTTCAGCGCGTGGGCCGGCTGCCGTACCTGGAACGATAGTCTTCCAGCGGCTGCCGATAGCCGACAAGTTCCGGGTTTCCGGAGGCGAAATCAAGCAGGTCGGCCATGGTAGCCACGGCGATCACCGGAATGCCGGCCTCTTCGGATACCGCCTGCGCAGCCGACCGCGGATCGCTCTCCGAGGCGATTTCCTGGCGATCCAGGGCAACCACGATGCCCGCCGGAATGCCGCCGGCCGCACGGATGATGGACATGGCCTCGCGGATGGCGGTGCCGGCGGTGATCACGTCATCGACAATCAGTACACGCTTGCCATTCATGTCCGCGCCGATCAGCTGGCCACCCTCGCCGTGGTCCTTCACTTCCTTGCGGTTGAACGACAGCGGCAGGTCGCGACCGCGCTGGGCCAGCTCACAGGCCATTGCGGTCGCCAGCGGAATGCCCTTGTACGCGGGGCCGAATACCACGTCGTATTTCAGGCCCGCCGCATCCACGGCATCGGCATAGCAGAGCGCCAGCTGCGCCATGCTGGAGCCGGAATCGAAACGGCCGGCATTGAAGAAATAGGGGCTCAGGCGGCCGGACTTGAGGGTGAACTGGCCGAAGCGCAGCGCGTCGGCGGTCAGGGCCAGCTGCAGGAAACGGTGGCGATGGTCGCTCATCAAACTCGATCTATCTTCATTCTGGAATGCAAAGCGTACTGCATGGCGGGCCGCCCGTCCCTCGCACGGTCGGCGCCCGCGCGCCGAACCGGTATGCTTGGCCGGTTTCCGCCGCAACCCGACGTTCCCGCATGCGCATCATCAGCTTGAATGGGCTTCGGGCAATCATAAGAAATCACTAGCCGTCACGATCAGTCCACAAATTGCCTGTTTTTCAGGATTTCGGCCGGCTCAAGGATTCAGGGCAAATCACGAGCAGTCATAAGAGCGCACGAAATTGTTGGTACGGATGTTGGTATCATCCGAGCCACAATGCGTACAGGGACGGACGGCGTTCAATGGCTCTTACAGACTTCAAGATTCGCGGTGCCAAGCCGGCAGAGAAGCCCTATCGACTGAGCGACGGTGGCGGGCTGTTCCTCGAGATCAGGCCGAACGGTTCGAAGCTCTGGCGGTATGCCTACCGCCTGGATTCCAAGCAGAAGTTGATGGCCATCGGCAGCCTGCAGGATGTCAGCCTGGCAGACGCGCGCGCTGCCATGCGGCTGGCCAAGTCTCAGGTAAAGCTGGGGCAAGATCCGGTGCTGCAGCGGAAGATCGCAAAGGCCAGGAGCGAAGAAAGCGCGCTCAACACTGTCGCGGAGAACGCCGAGGACTGGTTCACCGGAGCTTCGAAGGCTTGGTCGGCCTCGCACCGGGACCGTGCACGGCGTTACCTGGACCAGCGCATCCTGCCGGATATCGGTAGATGGCCCATCCGTGAAGTGACGCCCGCTGACGTGCTGAAACTGCTGCGCAAGGCAGAGAAGGCCGGCCCACATGTGGCCATCGTGACGCGGCAGACGCTGTCGTCCGTATTCGAGCATGCGATCGTGAACCTGCGTGCAGACACCGACCCGACCCACCCTGTCCGCCGTGCGATCAGAAAGCCGGCCGTGGCGCACGCCGTGGCCCACTCAGATGCGGTCGTGGGCAAGCTCCTATCCAGCTTGGACAGTTATCCAGGACACCGCGAGACCGCCATCGCGATCGAGCTGCTGGCGCTGACATTCCTGCGCACCAAGGAGCTGCGCACCGCAAAGTGGTCCAACGTGGACTGGGATGCAGAAACACCGCTGTTGAAGATCGACGCCGACGAGATGAAGAAGGGCCGCAAGCACTGGGTGCCGCTGTCGGCGCGAGCGGCCCAGCTGCTGCGGGAGCTTGAGGCAATCACCGGCCAGGCCGTCTATCTGTTCCCCAACCGGCGCGATGCGAAAAAGCCCATGTCACGTGAGGCCGTGAACATGGGCTTGAAGTACATCGGGATGGAAGAAGTCTCCGGCCACGACTTCCGGGCTACTGCATCGACCCGGCTGCACGAGATGGGATACCCCTCGGCCATCGTGGAAATGCAGCTTGCGCATGCCAAAACGGACAAGGTCGGCGCAGCCTACAACCACGCCGAGTTCCTGCCCGAGCGGATCAAGATGATGAACCGCTGGGCTGAGCATCTGGAGCAGCAGCGGCGTTGTCATAACCGGCTACCCAAGCCTTAATCACCGACTCAGGCCAGCCGATGGCGCGCGGGCCAAGCCGCCTGCACGCTGGGAACGTGCCGTTGCGCATGCCCCTCCGGATCGATGATTCGGACAGCGATGTGATCTTCACCACGACGGGCATTTTGAGGATAGGGTCGATCGTGTCAGCGGCCATGCGGGCCTCCTTCATTCGGCAGCCGACCGTCCTTCCAGCGGCCGGTTTCGTTGTAGCGGTTATGTTGCTGGCGCCCATGATTGCCTCCTGCGCGCGGCACCGGCTTCGACTGATCGATAAGACTGAGGTTGAACTGCACCACATTGTCGGCGACTGCCGGCGCAGGCACCGTGCGCGCGCTGCGGAGCGGGCGGTTGATGCGGCGCCATTCGGCCAGTGCCTTCTCCGGCTCATCGCTCTTGCTGGTCGCCCTGCATGCGCACTCGACCAGGTGGCCGCCGCCGGCAGCCAGGCCGCGCAGGTCGTGGATGTGCCGGGCGCTGTGGCCTGCGGCGCAGGTGGGAAGGCCTTCGGGGTGGCTGATCTGACGCTGTGTCATTGGACACCTCCGGTAGATGTGGAAAAGCCGAACGGCTTAGGATTGAAGGGATGAATCAGTTCAAGAATTCGACGCATGCCGAGCTGTACGGCTCTGCCGTTGCAGCGGCGGGAGCTCTGCGGATGAGCGCCGATGTCCAGCAGCTTGTGGCTGAGGGAAGGCCGACGACCCACGCACAGCGCCGTTTGATTCGTCCGGCGGCCGCGTATGGCGCTGATCGGGTGCTGGCGGATCTGCTGGATGCGCTGGCACGCCAGGTGCACCACGGACAGCACATCGAGGGGGATGCCGAGCAACTGCTTCTGGACCCCACCGAAAGCCTGCTGACTGTGTTTGGACCCAAGCTGGTCGAGGCGCAGCGAAATGCCAGGCATCAACTCGTTCTGGAGGCAGCCAACGTCACGTTGCGCAATCGTGCGGCGGCGTGGCTGGATGACGGCCACGCTGGGCAAACACGACATGCGCGTGCTGTCGCCAGCAACAGCGGCTTGGCCGAGGTGCTGGCGCAGCTGGAAGAGATTCGTGCGAAGGCTCGTCATCGCTGACGCCCCAGGTTATTGAAGAAGCGACGCACGAAGTAGCCGCGCAGGATCGAGATCACCGTGTAGACCACGGTGATGCCGAAGGCCTTGCCGGCGCCGACGGCATAGCCGAAGGCGGCGAGCACGAAGGGTGTTGCGGCCCAGGAGATACCGAAGCCGATTGCCGTGCTGACGTTGGCTTCGATGAGCGACTGGAGACGGGTCTGGCTCATGCGGCGGCCCTCAGCGCAGTGATGACATCGCGCGCCACAGGCGGGCAGACGGCATTCCCGAGCATCATCATCGCGTCCTTCTGCCTCTTGGGGAGCTGGTAGGTGCTCGGGAAGCCCATCGCTCGCCTGCACTCTTCAACGCTCAGCATCCGCATGCGGTCGCCATCGACCACCGCCCACCGGTCACGGGTGGTGATGGTTCCGACAGGCCGAGACAGGCTGCGGCCCCCTTTTTCGTTGCCGTAGTAGGCGGTGAGGAAGCGGTCGCCGTGCTGTGCTCGACCAGCGGCTACGCGAGCCAAGGTCGCTGGCGACCGGCCGGGACGATCAACCATCGACCAGCGGCCGCCATCAAAGTCGATGATGTTGGCCGCCGACACCAGGTCGCGTCGCGGGAGCTGAAGCTGTATCTGAGCGCGCGAGCGCGTCCCGACGATGAACACCCGCCGGCGGTGCTGGGGTACTCCATGCTCGGCGGCATCGATCACATGCGGCGACATGGTGTACCCCAGGGCAGCTAGCGCTGAGCACCAGGCGCTGTAGAGCGCCCATGAGGTGAACTCCGGCACGTTCTCGACGACGATGGCTTCGGGCCGGTGGACTTCGGCGGCCGAGACCACGGCCCATGCCGTTGAGCGCTGGGCATCATGGTGAGGACGATCCTTCCCGCGTGCCCGGCTGTGCCCTTGACAGCACGGCGAGGCGAGCAGCAGGTCATGACTCGGCACGGAAGTCCAGTCGGCCTGGTGCAGGTCTTGGCAGGCATGCAGCGTGGAAGGGTGGTTGCCCGCATGCACCTGGACCGCAGCCGGCCAATGGTTGGCCGTCCAAGAAACGTGGCAGCCCGCCATCACTGCGCCGGTGCTGAATCCACCTGCTCCCGCGAACAGATCGATGGCGTTGATCAATCTCGAAGAACTAGACATTCCCTGCCTCCGTTGCGCAAGTAGGGCAGGTTGTTGATCGCGGCGAAGTCACGCTGAAGAGAGTGCCGCGCACGTGCACCGCAGGGAGGGTGACGGTGTGCCCACAGCTGAGGAGGCACTCAAACTCGCGCGCGCTGACCGGCAATGAACTGACAACATTACGGTGATAGGTGATCCGGGAACCGTCAGCCACTGGAGGAATCCTTGGGAGTGATGGGGCCGGTGTGGCGGCGCGGGTGAGCCCGAACGCGTCCCACCCCGGGCCGTGGTAGTACGGGCACAGGATCGCGGCGTCGTTGGTGATCGACTTCATCGCCAGCCCCGCAGGTACTCGCCGAACGTCACGCCACCGTCGTAGCGCAGGAACTGCTGGTAGCGCTGCTTCGACCTAGTCAGTTTCGGCGGCGGAGGGGCGTGCTCTTGCACCGCTGCGCGGCCGGCATCGGTGACCGTGAACAGGTCGTCGCCGCCGGTGATCGCGTTGCCCGCGCGCTGGACCATGAATCCACGCTCTACCAGCGCAATGCAGTGCCGGTGGTCGGCTCCGCCCTCGCCGGTGACGAAGTGGTTTCGATAGCTGCGCTCCAAGCCGCCGTCGCCGACGCCCAAGGCATGGCGCATGATCTGCAGTTCGGCTTTGGGCAGTGCAGCGGTGAGCAGCTGGTCAGCCATGGGATCCTCCAGTACGAATCAGGTCTGCGGCGCTCACAGTGACTGTCCATAGATGTGCGTGAGGTTCCCCGGCTTCCTCTCAATCTGCGCCGGCGACTCGTCTGGGTTGAGGACATTGAGTGATCGCCCGAACCATACGGTTCGCCCCCTGTTGCAGTCGTACATGCTCACGCAAGTGATCGCGTTCTGCGTCAGGTCTTCAAGCGTGCTATGCGTTACCACGTCGGAATAACGTCCACCCCAGGCTGGGCCATCTCGCCCTTCAAACCGACTGTGCAAGTAGTACTCGCGCAGGAACGATTTGACCGCCTCAAACGACGGCATTGGAACGCTGTCCTCTGGCCCCATCATCAACAGTTCGGGAATCACTGGTGACGGTTGGGTGGATACGCCACCCGCAGAGCCGTCATGCGCCATTGTCTGTGCCGACTCGTGATGCGGCGCTACCGCATCCTCTGCTTTGCTGTGGTTGCGAGCCACCGCCCCACACTCATCCAGTGTGGCGGAATCCCGGAATAGCACCTGTTGCTCAGCCATTGCCCACCGCCTTGCCGCTGTCGATCATGTCGTCAATCGCAGCGTCCAGTTCACCCCCAGCGATATGAAAGAACGGCACATCGTCGTCGCCGTCGTGAATTGAAGGGTCGTAGTGATCACGCACCCAGCGATATCGTGCTGCGTCTTTCTGCTGCCCCAGGTCCACAGCCTGCGCGGGCGGGGCGGCGTAGACGGTTACTCTCTTGCCCACCGTCGGCAGGCCGAAGGCATCCCATGGGCTTACAGACCAACCCTCATGCCCGCACGTCAGACTGACCCCCACCGGCTCCTGCCCCACGGGCTGGCGAGCGTCGAGGGCGTCAGCGGCACGGAGGCAGACATCGGCGTCCAAGTGGTCCCAGCTGTGGCCGCCTGAATAGTTGCTCGCCATCGCGCGAAGGGTGGGCACCAGCGTGCCGAGCGCATCCCCCTGAACGGCCGGGGAGGGCTGCACGGTGGCGAGAGCGGCGAGGTGGTCGTCGTAGCGCACGAACTGCTGGGGATCGAGGATGCTGGCGTGCGCCGAGACGCTGAACACCCGCATGCCGTCGATCATCGACCAGCCAATGAGCCGGCCACCGCCCTGACCGGCCGCGCAGGGTGAAACGGGAGTCCCCATATCGGCCTGCACACGGTTGGCAAGCTCGATCAGGTCGGTGATCCCGGCGCCGGCATCGCCATACAGCCGGGTGGCGATGCCCTGCACCAGGTCGGCGGCGGCCATGTCCGCCATGTTGGTCTGCTGGTTCATGCTGCGCTCCTGAGCGGCGCCGGGCTCACCGGGCCTTGCCAGAGGTTGAAGAGGTTGTTGAGGGCAGTGACGCGCGGGTCCGGCTTCAACGGTCGCAGCGGCTCGCGGATCCGGCGCTCGGCAGTCGTGCACAGGCTGCAGGTCGTCTTGTGGCCTTGGAATCGAGCCAGCGGCAGCCGCGCCTCGCACTTCGTGCAGGTCTTCATGCGGCCATCCTCATTTCGGGCACGACAGGGTCCAGGTTGGCTTCTGCGAGCGCGCGCAGAGGCGGGGGGCTGACGCTGTTGCCGACCATGCGCACGGCTGCGCTGGTGCTGAGCGGCGTGCCGTTGGCCGTGCGATCGATGATGTAGCCCGGCGGGAAGCCTTGGGCGCGGTATAGCTCGTGCGGCTTGAGCATGCGCAGGCCGATATCCACGATGACGTATGGCGTGCCCTTGATGACCACAGTGACCAGTGCCAGGCGATCCCTGGTAGTGACGGTGTCCAACGGATCGCGCAGAGTCGGGACGTTGGCGCCGGTGCCGTAATACTTCACAAGGAAGGCTGCCACGCGGAGCGCGCCTTCTTCATGCTCGGGGCTGAGCGTGCATTGGACTGCGGTCTGATTTCCGGCACTGGTGATCGTAGGCGCCGGCTCGTCTGCAGCGGCTCCGCAGTGGGCATTCGTGTTGGTCATCAGGTGCGCGGTAACCAGACGCTGCTGGCTACCGCTGGCGGTGATCGTGCTTACCGGGTCCCGCGCGTCGTTGCCGTCGCCCTGGTAGAAACCGCCGTTGGCCTGTTCCAGGAAGGCGGTGGCCACTGCGTGCCCGCCACTGCCGCTGGCAGTTACGGTGCCCACAGGATCGCGCGCGTCCTTGCTGCCGACGCCCCATCGTTGCGCGCCACCAGGATTCCCCTCGCCGTGCGCTGCTTGGATCATCAGCGGCGTCACCAGCGCCGTATCAGCCTTGGTGGTCATTGTGTAGAGCGGTTCGTCGCCGGAGCGCGGTTCCGACTGGCCGGCCCGGCCGCCGACGCCCGCCAAGATGGGCGACACGACCGAGAAATGTCCGCCTTTCACCCCGGCGCAGACCGTGCGCAGCGGCTCGTCGGCAGGCATGGTGCGTTGGTTGCTGGAATTGGCGTGTTCGGTGATGAAGGGGGCGAGCTCTGGAGCGCCCAGCATCAGCTCGCCGCGGTTGGCGGCGGTGATGGTGCGCATGGGCTCGCGCACGTCGTGCACCCGGTCACCGCCCTGGTGCGTCACCGGAACGATGAAGGGATCGGCCGAATTGATGACATGGCGCATGACGCCCTTGGCAATGCGGCGCATGGTAGCGTCGGCCAGCGGCCGCTTACGGGTGAAGATGGACGGGCAGGGGATGGAGAAGTCCAGGCAGTCGGCGGCGGTGACGCGCAGAATCTGGCCAGGCGCGGGGCCATGGCTGGCCTTGGGCCAGACGACAGGTTCGCCATCGCGGCGCCAAAGTCCGAACAGGCGTTCGCGGCTGGTCCCGGCGCCGTAGTCGGACGCTACAAGCTTACGGGCCTCGCCGACGTAGCCGAATGACTCGACCACCTTCACGAACCGCCGCCATGTGCGACCGGCCTTCTTCTTGTTGGGCACCAGTTGCTGTTGGTCGACCGGCACGCGCTCGCCTTTCGCAGCGACGGTGCCGTCGAGCTTAAGCACGCGACCAGTGGCCTTGTCGCGCTTGGCGACAAGCGGGCCCCATGTCTTGATCTGCCAGACGTTCTCCATGCTGACGATGCGCGGTGCGAGGCCGACCTTCGCCAGTTGCCCTATCCACTTCGGGATCACCCAAGAAAGCGCCCTGATCTTCCGGTTCCGGGGCTGGCCGCCCTTGGCCTGGCTGAAATGCGTGCAGTCCGGAGAGGCATGGAACCAGCCGATGGGGCGGCCTGCTACATCCTTGCGCGGATCAGCGTGCCAGATGTCATCGCGGTGATGCTCGGTGAGCGGGTGGTTCGCGGCGTGCATGCCGATGGCCAGCTCGTCGTGGTTGTAGGCCAGGGCCGGATCCACACCCAGCGCCTGCTTCAGCGCTTCACTGGCACCGCCGCCTCCGGCGAACAGATCCACCACGATCTCGCCCGGGCGGAGGCGGGACCTTTGCGGCAGGGGGAAATTGAAACAATGGGAGCCGTCAGCCATGGGTTTCTCGATCTTCAAATGGGGTGGCGGGGTCTATGCCGCGCGGCATGCGCTGCACTGGGCGGCCAGCGCTTCAAGTCGCTCGGCCTCGTGGATGAAGTGGTTGTGGCGGTCCTGACGGACGATGGCGCTGAACTGGACGTCTTTCAGCGCGGCAGCGGCTGATTCCCGGTAGAGCTTCGCCATGCGGCCCGGGTCGTGCTCGAAGATGTCCAACTGCGTCCGCACCTTCATCGTGTGCTCCGGTGATCAGTGGATGTCGTCGGGGAGACTGCGGTGCTGCTGCGCGTGCCTTTGGCGTTCATCTGCGCGGCGCCGCAGTTCGTCACGGAACGCTGGCCACGTGCGCCGTGTTTCGACTACAACGCGAGACGCGAAGAACACGAAGCCGACCAGGAACACCAGGGTGAAGCAGTGGGCACCGGTCCAGATGGCGCGCAGCAGCAGCGCCAAGAGGAAGGAGGCGACCAGGACGCAGTAGAAGGGCAGGGTGAGGTGGCGCATTACTGACCCTCCGTCGCGAGCCGCAGCACCTGCTGCGCACGCCAGCGAAGCGACTTGATGGGATTGAGGCTGTCCTGCTCGGCGTCTTCGCCTGCATGGCCCATGTAGGCGTCGAAGGTTTCAACGATGGATGCCAGCTCATGCGTCTGGATGAAGAACAGCGCCAGGCCACGGTGGTCTTTGCCGCTCTCGTGCTGCGGGAAGAAGGCGATGCACTCGCCGCTGGCATCGACAACGGCGGTGCCATGGCCAGCCCATTTCGTGTCGATACTCCACGGCGTAGGGGGCAGGGTGTGGCGCATGGAAGGTGCATGCTCCGTGGTCAGATCGGCATTGCCGAGCAGGATTCCGGCATCGGCCGGGGAGGGTGGAGACAGGGGCGGCAGGCCGCGCGTCATGTCGGCTTCGAAGTCGAGCGGGTTCATGCCACGTCACCCCCGTTCAGTTCGTCGCGCATCTGTCGGCGCAGGCGCTGCGCGGCCGCCACGACGGCGTTGCCGCGCTCGCCGCGGCGCTGGGCGTCGCGCAGCTGGTCGATCATTGGCTGCGGGTCCAATCCGGCTGCGCGCACGTTGTCGCGCACGGTGCGGAAATTGCGGAGGTCGAACACCTGGGCGCTCATGCCGGCATCGCCTTTGCCAGTGCCGAGGTGTATTCGGCGGCGGTGGCTTTGATCATGCGTAGCTGCTGGGCCGCGCGCTGCAGGTCAACGGCGAGGCGGTCGGCTTCTTCGCTACTGAGGTAGGTGACGGCGTCACCGATCTGCATGCGGACGCGGTCTGCCATGGTCTGCGCATCGGCGGCGATGGGGCCTTGGATGCGGAGGTTGAGGTTGGCCACTGAGGTCTCCTGCGCCCGGCCTCCGGTGCGGAGGGTTCGTGGGCGGCAGAAGAAGATTACCAAACAGTAATTTTTAAGCAATACCAAAAGGTAATGTTTTTTATGAACAAGCGTGACTTATGTTCATCTTCAGTCAGAAAGCCCCGACAGGCATGGTTTCAGAGTGATGATAGTCTTCACGCGCGATCTTCCGCCCGTCGCGGCGACGCATATTTCAACAGGGGAACATGGATGAAGAGTATTTTCGCGGCAGCTGCCGTTGTGCTGCTTGTGCCAGGCTGTGCGTCTGTATTGAACGAATCGACTCACCCAATGCGCGTCGATACCCTCACGGAGGGCGGGGATGTCGTCAACGGAGCTGAGTGCTCTGTGACCAATGACAAGGGCAAGTTCACGGTCAAATCTGGTGACACGCTCAACGTCAGGCGGTCTTCGAAGGACCTGGATATCACCTGCAACAGCCCAGGGCAGCCCGCCGCTTCCGCGAGGGCCGTGTCGCGTGCCAACGGTGGCATGTGGGGCAACATCCTGCTGGGCGGCGCTGTTGGCGCAATCGTCGACCACAACAAGGGGACGGCCTATACCTACCCGACATGGGTACAACTGGTGTTCGGCAAGGTCCTGACGTTCGACCGCCGCAATGAAAAGGACGGCGCGCCTACCAAGGCTGTTGAGGTAACTAGCGAAACCGGTGAGATGGCCTCTCGGCAGCTCTAAGGGCGCCGCGGCGTGCCTGTGCCGGGATATCAGGGGTGCCCGCGGCAATGCCATGCCGCCTACGTGTCCTAAAGCAGCATGGATGGTGGTTTCTCAGGACAGGCAAGGGTTCGCACGATATCTGGACAAACGGATCTGATACGGGCTCCGTGAATCATGAGTGCAAATCGCGGCACACTGCGAACGGCATCATGAAGGCTTGCGGCATCAAGCGCCATTTCTAAGAGCCCCGCTCCGGCGGGGTTTTCCGTGCCTTAGAACCTCCAATAGCCATGTGCTACTGTCAATTGCCATTGACGGAGAAGAGAGGGAGCACGATGGAGTACGGGCTGTTTACAGGGTTCTTGGGACTGGCTCTGGTTTTTCTGCTGATTGTGACCGCCGTTCTATGGATATTCGTACCCTTTGCAGTCTTCGGGATCAAGTCGATTCTTCGAGACATCCTGAAGGAGCTTCATCAAGCCAACGAGTTGACCAAGCGGAGCCCGCCGGCTTCGGAGCACCTCTTGGCCGATGCGTCCCAGTCAGAAGCATCGGATGAGCAGGAAGCTGGCACCCTTGGAACTATCCGGGCCGCAATTAAACAGGCATCCAAACCGTGATCTGGGCACACTCCACGATCCAGCACCATAATTCTCTGTTGCCAACAGGGGCGGCAATGGTCGCCCCTGCTCAATAGACTGATGAGCTACTTAGCTATCGTGGGCGAGCTAGTTTCGCATTCCGAACAGCCCGCTGCGGGTGGGTTTGAACTCAGGAATACTGACGTGGCCAGAGGATGTGTTGTTTCCATCTGATCCGGATATTGCAGCGACTTGAAGTTCAAGTAGCTCGTTGGTTCGCCTTTGCTCAGCAAGAATGGTACGCAGTAGCCCTTTAATCCCGAGCACAGCAAACGGCACCAGTATCCACACAACAGACAGCACGATCCAAAGCAGAATTACAACTGGTGCGACACCTGTATTTGCCACTGCGACACCTCCGGTCGATGGATTGCGTGAACTCTAGAACTTGCGGAGCCCTGCGTGGATGAGCGCCTTGCCCAGGATGCTTACGTCGCCTGGATCTGGCCGGTAGGCGGGGAACTCCGTGTTGACGCTTACGACCCACAGTCCGTCGCCGCGCTTCTGCAGCATCTTGATCTGCGTCTCACCACCGATGTTGATCAGGTAGTAATCGTCACCGTCAAAGTAGTCAACGCTGGTATCGATCCAGACGATGTCGCCGTCTTCCAGCTTGGGGCGCATGGACGGCCCGCGGCCGGTGATGATCTGGATCCGGCCAGGCTGGGGCAGGAAGCCGATCTTGCGGCGGACCTCCCACTCAGCAACCTCGATCGTCTTGATGACTTCCGGGTAGTCCTGGTTGACCATTCCTGCACCCATCCCTGCGCCCCCTTCGAACAAGTCGAAGCGAACATAGCCGGCGGGTGTCTCATGCCCCGAGACAGGCGCAGCCAGCTCGGATGATAGGTATCCAGCTGGCATCTTGGCAGCGGCTTCGAGACTAGCAGCGCGCTTTTCTCCGAACGACTTGGATTTCAACAGTCCCGAGAGCTCGCCCTGATTGATACCGGTGGCTGCGACGAACGCAGCTTGGCTGCCATTGAATCGCTCATCAATCCATTGCTTGAGGCGCTCGCGGCGCAGGGACACTGGAGAGCGATCGGTCGTCATCGGCGAAGTCTCCGTTACCGGAGAGTAATTTACCAAACGGTATTGACTTGCCTTTACCGTATGGTAATTTGTGGGGCATGGAGACTCTACGCACATATCTGTCCACCCTCACGCCCGCTGAGCAGGCCGACTACGCTTCGCGGGCTGGCACCAGCATTGGGTATCTCCGCAAGGCTATGAGCAAGGGGCAGCGGTTTGATGGTGCTCTTGTTCGCCTTCTTAGCCTCGAAAGCGCCGGTGCGGTGGCATGTCAGGACTTGCGCCCTGACATCTGGCCGCCAACTGAGTCTCGACTGCCTACTGTGGCGGCTATTCGCCAACTGGTCGACAGCCGGATGAGCAAGCGCGCGCTGCGCGCGAAGTTCGGCTACTCGAGCGACGCGCACCTGGCCAAGGTGCTGGGCTTGCCGGTGGAGCAGGTGGAGGGGTGGGGCGAGACGGACACCATCCCGGCGCTGCCCCAGGTGATGAAGCTGCTGGGCCACGAGCCCGAGCAGCCGGTGCCGCGGAAGCCGGAAGACCCGGACGAGAATCGAATCATCCCCGTGGAGGCTGCCTGATATGCGCGCGCTGAAACAGCGGCTGGCGATCCATCGTCGCCAGCGCGCCTTCGAACACTGGAACCAGCTGGCGATGAGCATCGCCCTGGGCGTTCCTGTCAGTGCTGTGGAGACCCGGCGCTGGTCTGTGGATTCCTTTCCAGCTGGTCTGCGAGAAACAGCATTCGTTGTCCCAGCTCGCGAAGTTGGGGAACGGTCAACGCGAAATTGGGGCTTGTGTGCGATTGCGCGGGAGATTCCATCGGGCTCACTAGGTACTCCAGCGTGAAGAACGCTGCGCCGTACGCAGTAACGGTGCTGCTGGTCCAGCCGAGCACTGGTGCCAAAGCCATATCCCTTTCGTTGCTCATGTCGCCCTCCTTGTGGGCTTGGTTGTTGGCACATCCAGCGTAGCGCAAGGAGGGCGGCTCCAGTCGTCCCTGAATAGTTGATTTCCATGGCACCCATGGTGCCGTGCAACCGAGTCCCAGTCATGAAGCCCACGCCCCATTTCCTGCCGAAGCGGCAGAACGTCATCTACGGGTTTACCGAGCAGATGCTCCGCGAGACCGGCACGAACCGGCGCTCGTTCGCAATGTCGGTCGCGGATCTGTACCTGCAGCTGGTTGCAGAGGACGACCGCGAGGTGCCGTTCCGCATCACCCTCGGCGGTGATGGCGACGCGGACAAGAAGCACAACGGCCAGATCCTCGGGCGTTTCCTGGACGGCGTGGTCAAGACGCTGCCGGCGAACCTGGAGGATGCGTGGGTGCTGAGCCTACCTGAGCCTTACCGCAGCAACTGCGAGCGCGAGCTGTGTCGCCGTCGCGGCGTGCTGCCGCTCCGGTTGGATGCGATTGAGCAATCGGAGCCTGCTGTGGGTCTGGGCCAGCTCATGGGCGACTTCGGTGATCTGGTGGTTGCCGTTTCACCCGCTGTTGCCGATGGCGTCATTGACGAAAAGGACCTGCCGTACGCGGCCGAGATCGTGAACAGGTCCGATGACCTGATCATCGGCGTGGCCACCTTCAGGAAGCAGGTTCAAAGCCTGCGTCGCAGGGGGATAGCGGTATGAACCACCCGGCCCGCTCTACGGATCTGACCACGAGCCACGAAGCCGCACGGCACCTGGTTAGCAGCGGCTTGCAGTCGCAGCAACAGGCACGCGCTGCGTTGGCGGTCCTGCAGCACCCCGGCCTCACGAGCAATGAGCTAGCGCGGCAGACCGGCCTGGACCGCTACATGCTCGGTCGCCGGTTGCCGGAGCTGCTGGAAGACGGCCGCGCTTGGCGCGGCCCTAAGAAGCCCTGCGAGGTCAGCGGGCGTAGCGCCTGCACCTGGTGGCCTGTGGCCCCGGGCGAAAACCTGCAGCTGGTGGTCTGACATGAGCGCACGAGTTACAGGCATGGTGTTCGACCGATATCCGAGCGGCGGCGGCGAGATGCTGCTGGCGCTGGCCCTGGCCGATCACGCGCATGACGACGGCACCCACATCTTCCCATCCATTGCTCGCTTGGCTGAGAAGACACGGCAGTCCGAACGTTCGGTGCAATACCAGCTGCGCCGCATGGAGCAGTCCGGGTGGCTGTTGCTGGTCAACGCCGGCGTCGGCGGCCGGCGCAGCGGGTTTGGTGAAGGCGGCCGTACCCGGCAGTACCGGATCAACCCCGAATGGATGAAGGGTGCAGAAATTGCACCCTTTGCAAAGGGTGCAAAAAAGGCCTCCGAAGGGTGCAAAACGACGCAGGAAAGGGTGCAAAACGGCGTCGAAAAGGGTGCAACAGCTATTGCACCCGAACCAAGAGCAACCAAAAGCAACCAAGAGCAACCCTCACACCGCGAGTGTGAGCGCGAGGCCGATCCGCTGGCGCTGACCACCGAGCAGGTCGACCGCGAACTGGCCGGATTCGGCAGCACGCCGCCCGGCGTCGACCGCGAGCAGCTGGCCCGGTTCGTCCGGCACCGCGCCGCGATCCGCCGCCCGCTGTCGGTCCAGGGCTGGCTGCAGGTCCGCCAGCAGCTGCTGGACCTGATCGCCGCCGGCCACGACCCCAACGAATCCCTGAAGCAGACGATGGCGGCCGGCCTGGCGCTGCCCGTGATCCCTTTCGCCCAGCAATCCGCAGGAGCAACCCATGCAAGCCCTCAACACGGTTCTGCCGATCGCACCGAGCAGCTCGAACAGCAGTTCTACGCTCAACGCCGAGGCGGTGGCCACGGTGGCGGCGCTGGGTTCGGACCAGGCGATGTCGTCGACGCCGAGTTCGCCGTCGTCGGCTGAGCCGCTGAGCGAGTCGCAGTCGGCCTACCTGTGGGAATTCTGGAAGCAGATGACGGCCATGTTCCCGGGGAAGTGGGAGCGCGAGAACGGCGCGGCGCCGTTCAAGAAGAATGGGAGCCTGACCATCGCGGCCGGCACGTGGTTCCAGGTCCTGAAGGGCCGCAGCCGGGCACAGCACGCGCGTGGCATGGCCTGCTGTCTGACCGAGGGCCGGGAGTGGCCACCGAATCCGCCGAGGTTCCTGACGATGTGCCTGGACATTCCGGTCATGGCGGCGGTGGAGCGGGAGATGGCGCCGGGCCGGCCGCAGAGCGGCTTCACGGTGCTGGTGCGCTCGCTGCTGGACCTGCACGTCTACGCCTCGGCCGACCACGGATCACAGCAGCGCCGGATGTTGGAGGAGGCCTACACGCGCGCTGTCCAGCACGTGGTCGACGGCAAGCCGTTGCCGCAGCCGGTGCTGGCGATTGAGCAGGAGAAGCACGGCGTGCGGCCGGTGCGTGACCGGGAGTCGGCGCGCGCTGCGATGGAGCGGGCAGCGGCCGAGCTGAACTTCGATGGTGACTGAAGCGGAGCTGGACCAGGCGGAGCAGGCAGGCCGCTGGGCACGCGACGCATGCCGCAGCCGGGAATCGGCACCGCGGTACGAGATGGGACTGGACGGTGTGACGCGGCGACGCCGCTGGCAGGACGGATGGGACAAGCGGGACCAGGAACTGAGCGCCGCACGGCGCAGCACGACGAGGAACAGACGCTGATGGATTTCACCAACTACAGCACGCGCAGCAGGTTCGCCAAGGAGATCAATGCCGGCTACTCGGCGCGGCTCAACGGCCTGCGCCTGAGCGACAACCCGCACCTGGTCTGGATCGAATGCGATACCGAGGACGGTTCCAACCGCAGAGCGGGACCGATGAGCGAGAGGGCCGAAGCCTGGCAGCACGGCTGGTGGCTGGCCGACCAGGTCGCGCGCTGATGTGGTCGAAGGCACCACCGCCGACGAAGGAAGAAGCACGCCGGATCCGCAAGGCGAAGGCAGGGCCGTGCATGGTCTGCCTTCTGCTCTACACGCGGAACCTGCTTCCTCAGCACCGCGTGGTCTACGGCTGCGACTACCACCACTGCAAGTCAGGAAACGTCCGGCGCGGCCATGCCTTCGGATTCGCCATGTGCCAGTGGCACCACGAGCGCATCCCGCAAGAGGGGAGGTCGTTCGCATGGATGGCCAAGGTTTACGGCTGGAGCCTGAAAGACGGCTCCAGAACCTTCCACGAACTGTACTGCTCCGACGACGAACTGATCGCGCAGCAGACCTATGTGAACCATCTCAGGAGAACTGCCAATGGCTAAGCCGACAGGCCTGTCCGACGAGGTCAGGACCATTTTCGAAGCGCGGAAGGGCCAGTCGCTCGGCCACCAGCAGGTGTTCGAGTTGATGGACGTGACCGGCGTCGACAAGACGAAGGAGCGCAACGGCGTCCGCGATGTGCTGACGTGGCTGGTAAGTTGCGGATATCTGGTCAAGACCGGCGCCCGGGCCACGGCCGCATACCGCTACAGCGGGCAGGGCATGCGCTTCCACAAGGCGACGGCGGAGGAACTTCGCGAGCGGCGCATCGAGCGCGGCCGGGCCTACCGTGCGCGCAACGGCGCCCAGCCGAAGGCACCGCGCGTGGACAAGATGACCATCAACCGCTCGCGCGTGGCGCTCCTGGCGGACTTGGCGCCGGCGAAGCCGTGGGGGAAGGAGAAGGCGGGCCAGCGGCCGGCCGAGACGGTGGAGCAGTTCCTGGCGCGCGGCGGGCGGGTGCAGCGCCTGACGGCCAGCTGGGAGCAGGCAGCATGACCGCCCTCGATCTGAAGCCGTGCCCTTTCTGCGGTTCCGAGCAGGTGCGCATCGTTGAGTTTGTGGACGGCGAGGGTGACCGCGTTCTCGCCGTCGGTTGCGAAGGCTGTGGCTGCAATGGGACCCCACACATACCGCTAATGGACGATGCCAGACCGGCAGCGATCGCTTCATGGCAGACGCGCACCGGCACCTCGATTCCGTGGCTTCCGATTGATCCGGCGCCGCGGGACGGCACGCGGCTGATGCTGTGGGACTCGGAAAGCAAGCGGCCGGTGTTCGGCAGCTGGCGCGATAACAACCCGGCGATCACGCACTATGCGGCCGAGCCGGCCGGCCCGGAGGTGCCGTGATGGCCGGGCAGGTCCTCACCCATGCCGACCTGGTAAAGATCGCCGGAAGGTGGCTGCGGAACACCGCCGGTTGCTCGGTGGTGTTGGAGGAGCTGTGCGCCGCCACAGGTAACGGCGAGAACCCGGACGCTATTGGCTGGCGCTGCGGCCAGACGATGCTGGTCGAATGCAAGGCGAGCCGATCCGACTTCCTGGCAGACCGAAAGAAGCCATTCCGCGCGGACCCGTCGCGCGGGTTGGGGATGTACCGCTATTTCCTGGCGCCCAAGGGGCTGCTGCGACCCGAGGAAATGCCGGATCGCTGGGGACTGCTGGAGGTGTCGGGCCGGCGCGTGTTCCGCGCCAAGGGCCATGAACCGGGGCAAGGCTACTGGCGCACTGAGGATCCCTGGTGTTTCGTCCCTCGGTTCAACGACGGC
This sequence comes from Pseudomonadota bacterium, assembly GCA_023423605.1. Classification (GTDB taxonomy): domain Bacteria; phylum Pseudomonadota; class Gammaproteobacteria; order Xanthomonadales; family Xanthomonadaceae; genus Stenotrophomonas. The sequence continues at coordinate 30,191 of JAFAFF010000275.1, read as the reverse complement.
GAGGTGCAGATGCTCCTGTCGGCCATCTCCCGGATCAAGGTCAGGGTCGGCGCCAGCGATTTCCACTCGATGCTGCACGAGCGGCTGATGCGTCCGGTCGTCGACCCGCGTTCAAACCCATCATCCATGGCCGCATGGGCCGAGGTAAAACCATGAGCCAGCAACCCGCCGATCACCACCACAACCGCGAGCCCGGGTGGCCGGACTGGGGCCGGCAGAACCTGACGCTGACGGCGGCTCTGCGGATGGTCCGCATGTACGGGGACCGCATCCCTTCGGTCGCCCAGTTGCGTGCGGACTTCGGCGTCAGCCGGGCCACGGCGTTCCGGTGGCGGGCAGCGTTCAGAGACGCGGTCGAGCAGCAAGAGGCCGCCCATGCAGGTTGACCGCGCGCTGGAGCTGGTTCTGCCCTGGCCGAGCAAGGACCTGTCGCCGAATGGCCGGGTGCACTGGAGCAGGAAGGCCAAGGCCACGAAGCACGCTCGACAGACGGCGGTGGTGCTGGCGCACGAGGCGGGTTGGCGCGCGTTGCAGCTGCCGGCGGGGAAGCTGCACCTGTGGGTGAGCTTCCACCAGGCGCCGGGGAAGGCGCTGCCGGACGACGACAACATGCTGGGGCGGTTCAAGGCCTACCGGGATGGCATCGCCCAGGTGCTGGGCATCGACGACAGGCGGTTTATCAGCCATCCGTTCGTGAGCAGCGAGCGTCGGCCGGGCGGCCAGGTGGTGGTGCGGATTACGGGCGGGCCGGCAGCGGATGGCCAATCAACGAAAGGGGAAGGGGCATGAATCCACGTGAGGCGATGGGGCGGCTGGGGCCGACCACGGTCAAGTTCGATATCGGCCGAGGCGGTGGAAAGCCGGACCTGACGAACCAGGACATTGCCGCGGCGCTGGGGATGGTGCCGGCCGGGCTGGGTCGGGAACTGCTGGAGGCGTGCTGGTGGCCGGATGGTGCTGCACTGCGTCGCTACAAGTTGCGGGATGCGGTCATTGCGCTGGTGACCCCGGAGCTGCAGCGGCAGCAGCGGCGGCTGGCTGAGGCGCGCACGGACTTGGGCCTGGCCGAGGTGTGCATCGGGTGGGGCGGCGCGGCGACAGCGGAGCAGCGGGCCAACCGCGATGCGGCCCAGCAGCGGCTGGGTCGGGTGAAGGCGCAGTGCTGGCCTATCAGTACCTTGGAGTCGCTGCCGACGCTGGCCATGGCGGTGATCAGCGAGATTGCGCACCGGCCGCATTGCACCAGCTGCGAAGGCAGGGGTCAGGCGGTGTCGGGAGAGCTGCTGATGACGTGCAAGGTGTGCGGCGGCTCTGGGCTGGGTCAGGTCAGCGACCGCCGTCGGGCGGCGGCTATCGGCCGGGACGAGTCAACCTACCGTTCGAAGTGGCGCAGTGTGTACGAGTGGCTGCTGCAGCGGATGACGGAGGCAGAGCAGGAGGCATGCTGGGCCATGAGTAATGCTTTGAGCCGGGTTGCTTGAGTGCGGTTGTATGCAATGAAATGCAGTAGCACAGTGCGGGAGTGACACTCCCGCAGGAAACATGACAAAGTAGCTACCATCGCGCACGACCCAACCCTGACCCCGGCCCCTAGCTGGGGTCTTTCTTTTGGTGGAATCCATGGCACGAATCACTCCCCAACTTGCTGGTGGCGTGAACGTCTTGGCATTCCTAGACATGATCGCTTGGGCTGAAGGCACCAGCACCAGCAAGGCAACGAAGGACGACGGCTACGACGTCATCGTGACCGGTGCCGACCGGGTGCCGGAGGTGTTCACCGACTACTCGGTCCACCCGTTCTCGCGCGGTCGGAAGTCGAAGGTCATCAACAGCAAGGGCCTGACCTCCAACGCATCGGGTCGCTACCAGTTCATGCTGCGGGACTACGCCCATTATCGGGACCAGCTGAAGCTGCCTGACTTCGGGCCCCTGTCGCAGGATCGCTGGGCCATCCAGCTGATCAGTGAGCGTCGCGCGCTGCCGCTGATCCAAGCCGGCAAGATTGCCGATGCCATCGCGGCCGTGAGCAACATCTGGGCCAGCCTGCCCGGAGCCGGATATGGACAGCCTGAGCGCGCGCTGGGGAAGCTGCTCCAGTTGTACGAGGCGGCGAAGCTGCCATACGCAATCACCACGCACCCGGATTTCAGTGCGGTGTCGATCACCATCGATTCGACGGCTGAGATCGTCAGGAAGAACGGGAAATGAGCGGACGGAACGGACGAACCCTGTTGGGCGGCATAAGCCTAGCCGGCGTGCTGGCTGCTCTTGCGCTGCTGTCGGCTCACTCCACTGACATCGACTGGCTTTTCGCCTATGTCCAGCGCCTCACGGCGACAGCGCCCATGGGCTTCTGGACGGTGGTGCTGGGCGTACTGATCGGCTGGGTAGTCATCATCCGGATCAATGCGATTCCGTCTGAGTGGTGGCCGATGACGCGGCGCGGGCAGATGGCGATCGCGCAGCTGGTCGGCTCGGTGGCCACGTTCGCCGTGATCTTCCTGTGGTGGGACAACCACGTCAGCACCCTGGTTGCGCTCCTGTTCGGCCTGGCCGCACCGGTGAGCCTGTCGTGCGTGCTGGCCATTCTCGAACTGGTGCCGTGTGGGATTGCCCGGCGCCTGGCCGCCGAGGTCAGGGGCGACACGCAGGTGACCAAGTAATGCCGTTCGCAGACAACGAGGGATACCAGCAGGCGCGTCGCGAAGCCCAGCAGAAGGCGGTGGAGATGCTCAAGGCATGCTTCGGCAAGCGCCTGGAGCAGCCGCGTACCGATGGCGAAGGACGCACGTGGATCGGGTTCGGCCGCAACCTGTTCAAGCGCAGGCAGAGCGCTGCGGCCGCTGATCTGGATCTGAGTGAGGACGTGGCGGCGACGTACCAGATCCTGGAGCGCCGGATCCTGCAGATGACGTTCAAGTCGCGAGACACGGTCGCCAAGATTCCATCGCTGGTGGTCATCGCCGACCTGGTCGGGCCCGAGGCCATCAGGGACTGCGAGCCGCTCTGGGCGGCCATCGCTGCAGGGCAGTGGACCCGCGTAGGGGCAATCCTGCTGGCGTTCGACTGGCGGGCATACCGCGCCGCCGGGCAGCACTCACTGGATCAGGAGGCAATCAACATGCGCATCATCGAGCTTTCCCTCGGGGTGACCCCGTGAGCCGCGCGCTGGTAGCGGCCGGCCTGGCCGTCTTCCTGTTCGTCGGAGGCTTCGCCGCCGGCTGGGCGTGGCGCGGGGATCGGGCCGGCGCCGCAGATGCCCGGCAGCAGGCTGGCACCTCTGCCGCTGCTGTGCAGCAGGTCAACGACACCCGTGCCACTGAGCATGCCCAGGCCGAGCAGATGGCCGAAATCGGAGAGACCCATGAGAAAGACCGCGATGCGGCCGAGGCCGTCCCTGCTGCTGTTGCTGCTGACCTGCGCGCTGGCAACCTCCGCCTGCGGCAGGAGTGGGCCGGCTGTGAGACCCGGCGTCTGTCCGACGCTGCCACCTCCGCCGTCGAACGTGATGCGGCCACCGAGCGCCGAGAGCAGCTTGCGGGAGAAATTGTTCGAGTCGGCCGAGACGCCGACGACCAGCTCCGTGCCTGCCAAGCCGTCGTCGCTGCCGACCGTGCCGAGGTGAACCCATGAGCATCGGATTTCCACAGGCGATCTATCTGGCGCTCGTACTGATCGGCCTCGGATACGAGATATCCAAGCACGGCGAGATGAAGAAGCCGGAGCGACACAACGCCACCACCTCGTTGATCGCGATTCTGCTGATTTGCCTCCTGCTGTACTGGGGTGGCTTCTTCTCTGGGGCGCGCCCATGAGCCGGTGCAACTGCGACGCTGAGGCCAAGGCCCAAGCCGACCGCATCGAGCAGAAGCTGGACACCCTGATCGCGGCACTGGCCGATGAACAGGACGACCAAGAAGAGCAGGACCCCATCGTGACGCTGGACGGCGAGACCATCGCTGCCGGCGATCGCGACCAGACGCAGAGCCTCGGCTGATGCCAGGGTTCCCGAACCGCCACCGTCCGATGCCTCAGTTGGCGCCGGTGCACGTTGCCCAGTCTGCCCCTGAGAACTATGGCAAAGGGCGCGGCGGCCGACCCTGGCGCCGCAAGCGCGACGCAGTGATGGCGCGTGACCTGTACCTCTGCCAGCCGTGCCGCGCTGCTGGTCGCATCCGCCAGGCAGAAGAGGTTGACCACGTTGTGCCGCAGGCGGAAGGCGGCACGGATGCTTTGGACAACCTGCAGGCGATCTGCTGCGAGTGCCACGGCACCAAGACCAAGGCAGAGGCAGCACGAGGCGCGAATCGTTCTCATCCGTACCTCTCGAAGCGGTGAATGCGATCGATTCGCATCGAATACCCCGGGGGGAGGGGAAAAAGTTCGAAGCGTTCCCCTCGGACACCGGCCGCTCAGTCGTTTTTTTGCACCGTCAATTCAGAAAATTCAGTTTTTGAGGCCCGTCTATGTCCCGCCCCCGCAAGCCGACAGCGCTGAAGGTGGTGGCCGGCACCGACCGGCCTGACCGCGAAGCACCTGCCGCCGCCGAGCTACCCCTGGTGTCCGATGTGCCACCGGCACCGGACTGGATGCCCAACGCACACGCACGTAAGGAATGGGAGCGCTTAGCCCCAATCCTCCACGCAAACAAGCTCCTGACCGAGGCTGGCCTGTCGGCTCTCGGCCAGCTCTGCGCTCTCCATGGAAAGACAGTCCAGCTGTACGCCGCCGGCGAGGCGCCGGTTGCATCGATGGTTGCCCAGCTGCGTGGACTGATGAACGACTTCGGCCTGACGCCAGTGGCGCAGGGAAAGGTGAAACCGAATGGCGACACGGAAAAGCCGGGCAACGCGTTCGCCGCGCTCGGAAAGCCCCGCGCCGCCGGGAAATGACCACGTCGATATCGCGATCAGGTATGCGAAGGCGGCTGCGTCAGATAGGGGAGGGAGGTTCGGCCGGCTGATCAAGCTGGCAGCGAAACGGTTCCTGGACGATCTGAAGCGCGCAAAGAAGAAGGGTGCGCCGTTCTCTTTCTCGCGCGATCACGCCAATCACGCCTGCAGCTGGATCGAACTGCTCCCGCACGTGGAAGGCAAGTGGGAGACGCCGGAGATCCGGCTTCACCCGTCGCACGTCTGGTTCGTGGTTCAGCTGTTCGGGTTCCGCAAGCCCGATGGAACCCGCCGCTTCACGTCTGCACTGTTCGCGGTCGCGCGCAAGAACGCGAAGTCGACGCTATCGGCCGCCATCCTGCTCTACTGCGAATGCTGTGAAGAGGAAGAGGGCGCGCAGGTCATTTCCGCGGCTACCACTGGCAGCCAGGCGCGCATCATCTTCAACGTGGCCAAGCGGATGGCCGAGAAGAAGGCCGATCTGCGGGAGGCCTACGGGCTGGAGTGCTGGGCCAACGCGATCAGCCGGGTCGAGACCGGCGCGACGTTCAAGCCGATCAACGCCAAGGCATCGACTCAGGACGGTCTGAACCCGTCCCACGTTGGTCTCGACGAGATCCATGCGCACAAGACCCCCGATCTGCTGAACGTGTTGCAGTCGGCGGCCGGTGCGCGCCGGAATCCTCTGTGGTTGTTCACGACCACAGAGGGGTACGCGAACCCAGGGCCCTGGTCGGAAATCCGCCAGTTCGCCACGCAGCTGTTGGAAGGGGTGTTCGGCGATGCCGCCGACCACTTCTTGGCGATCTTCTTTGCAGTGGACAAGGACGACGGGGACTTCGACGAGAAGGCCTGGCACAAGGCCAACCCGTTGATGGACGTGAACCCCCACTTGCTGGCGGCAATCAGGAAGGAGTCGATCGAGGCGAAGGCGATGCCTTCGAAGCTCGCTGAGTTCCAGATCAAGCGGTTAAACCGACCAGCCGCAGCGGCAAATGGTTTCATCCTGCTGCCGAAGTGGAACGCCTGCCATGGCGCAGTCGACCTGGAGGCGCTGAAGGACGTTCCCTGCTGGGGTGGGCTCGACCTCGCCAGCACGCGCGATCTTGCATCGCTGCGGCTGCTCTGGCGCTTGGATGACAAGATCATCACCTGGGGACGGCGCTGGGTGCCCGAGTCCGCGGTGGCACAGCGCACCGAGCGCGGCACTGTCCCGTATGCGGGGTGGGTCGCAGCCGGGCTGCTGGAGCAGACTGAGGGCGAGGTCACCGACTACGCGGTGATTGAGCAGGCGGTTCTGGACGTGCACGAGCGCTTCAACCTGCAGTCGCTTGCGTTTGATCGCTGGAACGCGACCGAGATGGTCAGCCGGCTGGTAGCCGCAGAGGTTCCGCTGGTTGAGTTCATCCAAGGGACGAAGTCCTACCACCCTGCGATGGTCGAGTTGGAGCGCGCCTACATCGGAAAGCGGCTGGTGCACGACGGCGACCCTGTGTTGGCCTGGTGCGCGGCCAACCTGGTCGCTCGCAAGGACGTAAACCTGAACATGGCGCCGGACAAGCGCCGGTCCGCCGACAAGATCGACGACATGACCGCGTTGCTGATGGCCCTCGGTGTGAGTCTGACCACCAGCACCGAGCAGCCGATCGATGATTTCCTCAATAGCCCGGTGATCGGATGAAAATGATGAAGAAGCCAGGGCGCCTGCGCGCTGCAGCGCTTAAGTGGCTCGGCGTCCCGATCCATCTTACTGACAGCGACTTCTGGGCGGAGTTCTTTGGATCGAGCTCGGCGGCCGGTGTGCCGGTGAATCATCAAACCGTGCTGAAGCTTTCGGCCGTCTGGTCCTGCGTTCGGTTGATATCGGAGACTATCTCGACGCTCCCGCTCTCGATGTACGAGAAGACGAGTAGCGGTAAGAGAGTGGCGAGCCAGCACCCGCTGCAGTTCATCCTTCACGATCAGCCAAATGCAGACACGACCGCAGCTGTACATTGGGAGGCGAGCGTGGCGGCCATGTTGCTTCGCGGTAACGCGCGCTGCGAAAAGCTGATGATGGGCGGCCGGTTGGTGGGCCTGCAGTTCCTGCATCCTGATCGGCTGACCTGGTTTCGTCGCGACGGGGTCAAGGTGTGGAGGTATACCGACGAGAACGGCCTCCAGCGGGAGATCCCGAACGATCGCATTTGGGGGATACCCGGGTTCTCCCTGGACGGTGTGGAGGGCGTCTCTGTCATTGGTTACGGTGCAGAGGTATTCGGCGCCGCCATCGGCGCTGACATGGCGGCAAGCTCAACGTTCTCCAAGGGGCTGATGCCGACCACTGCTATTTCCTACCCGAGCACGCTTAAGCCCGAACAGCGAAAAGAGGCGAGGGAAACCCTGGAAACGCTCAGTGGGGCCGTGAATGCTGGGAGACCAGTCATTCTGGAAGCGGGGTCTGATATCAAGACGATTGGTATCAACCCGGCCGACGCCCAGCTGCTCGAATCACGCGCGTTTTCGGTGGAGGAGATCTGTCGCTGGTTCCGTGTTCCTCCGTTCATGGTTGGCCACGCCGAGAAGTCGACCAGTTGGGGCACCGGAATCGAGCAGCAGATGATCGGTTTTCTGACATTCACGCTTGGCCCTTGGCTTCGCCGGATTGAACAGGCGATCAGCAAGGACCTTCTGACGCCCTCAGAGCGCACCCGGTTTTACCCCAAGTTCGCGGTCGAAGGGCTTCTGCGCGCCGACAGCGCTGGGCGCGCTTCCTTCTACGCGGCCATGGTGAACAACGGCATCCTGACCCGTGACGAAGTGCGCGAGCTAGAGGATCGCGAACCTATGGGTGGAAACGCCGCGGTGCTGACGGTGCAGACCGCTCTCGCACCGCTGGACAAGCTTGGCTTGGCCGAAGACGGCAATGCTGCTCGCGCATCGATGCGCGCATTTCTCGGCGTTCCCGACGCCACCAGCAAGGAGTAATCGATGACCATCCGTGCAACCCCGGGCGTTCCCAGAGGACGGCCGCAGATGGATGTGCGCAGCTACATCGCGCCGGCGGCCTTTGATCGTTGGGATTCCAGCATCCGCGCTGCAGCTGATGAGCAGGATGACCGGACCATCGGCATCTACGACGTGATCGGCGAGGACTGGTGGACCGGTGGCGGCTTCACGGCGAAGCGCATGTCTGCGGCCCTACGCTCGCTTGGTAAGGGGCCGGTCACCGTCGCCATCAACTCGCCGGGCGGCGACATGTTCGAAGGCTTGGCCATGTATTCGATGCTTCGCGAGCATCCTGGCGAGGTCACCGTAAAGGTGATGGGAATTGCTGCGTCGGCTGCTTCGATCGTCGGTATGGCCGGTGACAAGATCCAGATCGCCAGGGCTGGATTCTTGATGATCCATAACTGCTGGCTTCTGGCGGCCGGCAACCGTCACGAGCTTCGCGAGATCGCAGACCAGCTCGAGCCATTCGACTTGGCCATGGCCGACGTGTACGCAGCCAGGACCGGCGAAGACGTCAAAGCCATGCAAAAGCTGATGGATCGAGAGTCATACATCGGCGGCAGTGCTGCCGTTTCCCAAGGCTTCGCCGATTCGCTGCTCGATTCCGATGAGATTGGCAAGGCCGACGACGGCAAGAACGCCTCTGCGGTGCGCCGTATGGAGGCCGCCCTGCGGGCCTCTGGCATGCCCAAGTCGGAGGCGATGCGGCTGATCAGCCAGTTCAAGTCCAGCGCGGGTGATCCCGCTGGCAGCGGTGAGGGCGAGCCCACCGAACACGGTCAGCGCGACGCTGCCGGCTTCACGACCACTGCGGCGCTTGCCGCGAACCTCACCACCATCCTGTAAGGAGAGCCTCAATGGCCCAGATCGACGACGACATCAAGAACATCAATGCCAGCCTCGGGCAGGTGAATGAGCAGCTGAAGAAGCACGCTGAGCAGGCCAAGGCCGATATCAACGCGCATGCGAAGCTGTCCGAAGAAACCAAGGCCAAGGTCGACCAGCTGCTGGTCACCCAGGGCGAGCTGCAGGCCAACCTGCAGGCTGCCCAGCAGGTCATCGCCAAGCTGGAGCAGGGCGGCGGCGTGCCGGCCAAGGCGCTGACCATCGGCGAAGTTGTTGCCGCGTCCGATGCCTGCAAGAGTTTCAATCCGGGCATGCAGGGCAGTTTCACCGTCAAGGCGGCGATCACCCGCGACGACGCCTCGGCCGGCACTCTGATCCAGCCCCAGCGCGTTCCGGGCATCGTGGCGACCCCGAACCAGCGCCTGTTCCTGCGCGACCTGCTGACCTGGGGCACCACCACCTCGGACAGCATCGAATACGTGCGCGAGACCGGATTCACCAACAACGCCGACGTGGTGGCCGAGAATCCGACCAATCCGAAGCCGGAGTCGGATCTGGCGTTCGAGCTGGACTCGGCCAAGATCACCACCATCGCCCACTGGATTCGCGCGTCCAAGCAGGTGCTGCGTGATTCGGGCCAGCTGCAGGCCTACATCAATGGCCGCCTGATGTACGGCCTGAAGCTGAAGGAAGAAGCGCAGCTGCTGAAGGGTTCGGGCGTCGGCCTGAACATCAATGGCCTCTACACCCAGGCCACGGCCTATGCGAACCCGGGTGTGACCGTGCAGAACGAGACGGCCATCGATCGTCTGCGCATTGCCATGCTGCAGGTGACCCTGGCTGAGTATGAAGCCGATGGCATCGTGCTGAACCCGATCGACTGGACCACCATCGAGCTGTCGAAGACCACCGAGAACGCCTACCTGTTCGCCACGCCGCGTGGCCTGGCTGTCCCCGGTCTGTGGGCGCGACCGGTCGTGGCAACCAAGGCCATGGATCTGGGCGACTTCCTGACCGGTGCCTTCAAGATGGGTGCTCAGGGCTGGGACCGCGAGCAGGCGAACATCACGGTCTCCAACCAGGACCGCGACAACTTCGTCAAGAACATGGTCACCATCCTCTGCGAAGAGGACGTGGGCCTGACCGTCTTCCGCCCCGAGGCCTTCGTGAAGGGTGGCTTCGACGGTCTGCCGGTCACCGACGGCGCTGGCGCCGGCGGCTGATGCCACGTAGCGCCCGGCAATGCCGGGCGCTGCCCATGACGAAGGAACCAGATGATGGCCAAGGTCATTGCACTCACCTCGTTCGAACACCACGGAAGCCGTAGCCGCGGCGCGGAGTTCGATGTATCCAACCAACACGCGGACTTGTTGGTCAAGCGCGGCATCGTGAAACTGGCAGGCCAGGCCGCCGCTGCCGGCGCTGGCCCGGTCGTGCCTACTGGCGGGACCGATGATGGCGCTCAGCTCGTCCGCCAGAAGGCTGCCGACGCGATCACGGCAATTGCGGCGGTGACCGATCTCGAAATGCTGGACGCTGCGCTGAAGGCAGAGACCGGCAAGGGCGAAAAGTCCCGCGCCACCGTGATCGAAGCAATCGAAGCCGCCATCAAGGCGGCGACGCCGGCCCAGGCCTGAGCCATGCAGCTGATTACCATCGACCAGGCCCGGCAGCACTGCCGGGCCGATAGCGCAGACGACGAGATGCTGGAGTTGTACGGTGCCGCTGCCGAGGGCGCTGCACAGCAGTTCCTCAATCGCCGTGTGTTCCCTGACTCCGACTCGATGGCCGCTGCTGTGCTGGCCGGCACTGCAGGGATCGACCCCATCCTGATCAACGATTCTATCCGCGCTGCCATTCTTCTGATGCTGGGGCACTTGTACCGGACGCGGGAAGACGTGCAGGGGGGCGACGGGGCAACGATCCAAGTCCCAATGGGCGCCCACAGCTTGCTGTGGCCCTATCGCATCGGCCTTGGGGTCTGACATGAGCCTGGCAGCGGGAAAACTCCGCCACCGCGTCTTGATCCAGCAGCAGGTGACGACCAAAGACGAAGACGGCGTGCAGACCACGACGTGGGTCGACGTGGCCACGGTCTGGGCTTCGGTTGAGCCGCTGTCCGCCCGCGAGTTCATTCAGTCCGGGCAGACCCAATCGGCGGTCACGGCACGCATCACCATGCGCCACCGCGATGGACTGCTGCCGTCGATGCGCCTGGTGCACCGCGACCAGATCTACAACATCGCCGGCCTGCTGCCTGACAAGGCCTCTGGGTTGGAATACATCACGATCCCGGTCTCCGCCGGAGTCAACGACGGACGGTAGCGCATGAAGATGGAAATGAAGATCGAAGGGGTGGGCGGCCTGCTGGCCACCCTGCAGGCGCTGCCTCCCGAAATCGTCAGCAAGCGCGGTGGGCCGGTGAAGCTCGCGCTGGCGAAGGGCGCCCGAATGCTGCGTGATCAGGCGAAGGAGAACTTCCGCCGGTCGGCGGCGGTCGGCGGCGCGGACAGTACAGACACCACGGTCAACAACATCATCGCCAGCCGCGGCAAGGCGCCCACCGGCACGAAGGGTGAGCGTCAGCTGGTACGGGTCAAGCGGAAGGCCTTCATCAACGCGCATGGCGCCAAGACGACGACACGCAAGGCGGCGCAGCTGATGGAGTGGGGATCATCAACGCAGCCAGCGATTCCGTGGCTGCGCCCAGCGGTGCGCCGGCGGGGCAGCCAGATCATCGACACGATCACCCAGGACCTGCTGAAGCGGGTGGAGCTGATTACCAAGCGCTTGGCGGCGAAGAACGGGGGTAAGCGCTGATGTTCCCGAAGGTCTACCGGACCATCCGCACGCCTTCGGTCACCGCGATCGTTGGCGACCGCGTCAGTGGCCACGGCAAGGCGCCGCAGACGGATCCCCGTCCCTACATCACCTGGCAGATCATCACCGGCGATCCTTACAGCAACCTCAGCAGCGCACCAGGTGGCGATTTCACCACGGTGCAGATCGACTGCTACCACAAGGACGAGGCGGGAGCCCAGTCGCTGGCGCTGGCCGTGCGCGGCGCGCTGGACGCGGAGCTGATCGTCAACCGAGTCGCGATCGACACGATCGATTCGGAAACCGGGCTCTACCGGGTCGGACTGGAAGCCGACTTCATCGACCAGCGCTGAGCCGCTGAAACCATCACCAACCACGCATTGCCGCCCTCGCGCGGCTTCAAATGAGGATCCAGCCATGACCGAGGGCGTCGTCAAGACCCAGGGTACCCATCTGTTCTTCGTCGACCCGAATGCGGCCGGCGGACCTGAAATTGTGAAGTTCGCATGCCCGACCGGTGCATCTGGTTTGGGAGGTGCCGCCGACCAGATCGAGGACACCTGCCTCGATGCGCTGGTCGACAAGACCTACCAGCGCGGACTCGGAACCCCTGCGCAGGTCTCCATTCCCTTCAACTACATCCCGAGCTCTGCATCACACGCGGGTTTGTTTGACCTGAAGGACAGTGGACAGAACGTTGAGTGGTACATCGGGCTCAGCGATGGGACTGCCGTCCCCACACTCGACGCAGATGATCTGCTTTTGCCACCGACTCAGGCAGATAGGTCGGGGTTCAAGTTCACCGGTTACGTGGCCGACTTCAATATTGACATTGCGACGAACGAGATCGTTCGCGGCACGGTGACGGTGCAGCGCAGTGGGCCGGTCATCCGCTACGGAAAGCCGCTGGCATAAGGCAACGTGGCACGGCTTCGATAATCAGTATGGGCCGGCCGGTGGCGCCGTTTGGCAGTGTCGCTATGCCGGCCCCTTTTAGAGAGCGGCAATGACCAAGAAGACTCCACAACCAAAAATGGATCCGGCTCTGTTCATCAGCGACGAAGTGCACGAGCGTGAGATCGTACTGGGCGACAAGAAGAAGCACCTCTTCTACATCAAGGAGCAAGAGGCCGGGGTCTTGTATGCATTCACTCAAGCCCGCAGCGAGGACAACGCGGAGCGCCATGCGGACGCGGCTGCACGGCTGGTGGCGAAATCGGTTTGTGATTCGGAAGGCAATCCGGTGCTGAGCGTTCCCGATGCGAAACGCCTGAAGCTAAAGGTTCTGTCCGCCATGGTGACGGCCATCATGGAGGTGCACAGTGACCAGGGAAAGGAAGCGGAATCGAACGAGGAAGCCGCCGATACCTCCGCCACGTAATCGCCCTGGGGCTGGGCAAGAGCCTCAAAGAGGTCGACGAGCTCAGCGAACGGGAGTTCCAGGAATGGTGCTCGTTCTACGCACTGTATCCGTTCGACGACTACCACCGCCTTCACCGCCCAGCGGCCGCCATCGGTGCCGTCAGCGGCGGGAAGCTGGATGAAATCCTAAAGTTTCTTTCGCCCCAGCCGGATCGCATCGAAATGAGCGATTCGGATCGCGACATTGCGCGCGCCCTGGGCTTCTCCACCTGAAGAGATGAACCATGGCCACTGCAGGCTCCATCGTTGTCGACTTGCTGATGCGGACTGGCTCCTTCGAGACTGATACGGATCGTGCGTCGAAGAAGGTCAAAAAGCTTGGCAAGGATTCCAGCGATAGCGCGGCGCAGGTAGGCGCTGCCTTCGGCAAGATCGGCGGCGCTGTTGCTGGCGGCCTGACGGTTGCGACAGTCGCGGTCGTGAACTGGACGCGGCAGATGGTCAATGCATCCACGGAGCTGAGCAAACTGTCCCAGCTGTCTGGAACCAGCGACCAGGTATTCCAGCGCATGGCAGCCGGCGCTGCCACGGTAGGCATCCAGCAGGACAAGCTGGCTGACATTTTCAAGGACACGCAGGACAAGCTTGGCGACTTCTACAGCACCGGCGGCGGTGCGATGAAGGACTTTTTCGACCAGATTGCACCAAAGGTCAAACTGACCGCCGAGTCATTCCGAAACCTCAGTGGGCCGGAGGTTCTGCAGAAATACTACAAGGCGCTGGAGGATGCTGGCGCGTCGCAGGCAGACATGGTTTTCTACATGGAAGCAATCGCCAGTGATTCGGCGATGCTTGCACCTTTGCTTGCCAAGAACGGCGAGGGTTTCCGAAAGTGGGGTGACGAGGCCCAGCGCGCCGGAGCGATTCTGGATGGTAAGACGTTGGCGGCCATGAAGGAAGTGAAAGAACAGTCCAATCAGATGGACTTGGCCTTCCAGGGGTTGAAGACGCAGATCGCAACTGAGCTTCTCCCTCAGTTTCGGAACATGGTCGACTTGCTCTCTGATGAGAGCACCGCGCAGGCTTTCGGTTCGGTAGCCAAGGGTGCTGCGTGGCTGGCTGGTGAACTGGCAAATGGCACGGTTCAGATCGTTGATTTCATCAAGAAGGTTGGAGATCTGCGAAACATCGATGCTGGCGGCTCGGTAGGGGTAGCAGGTGATAACGCTCTTAAAGATCGGCTGGGAACCCTCAACGATCAAATCGCCAATGCAAAGAGCCTGATGAGTGCAGCCCCTTTCGAGTGGGCAAGGGAGCAGAACCGGAAGTTGCTGGAGCAGTATCGAAAGCAGAGAAAGGAGATAACCGACGAGCTCGCGCGCCGCGATAAAAGTCGTGAGGCTGAAGAGTCTTTCAGGGGAGTGACCTCTTCAGTAAACAGCACTGCACGGATCGCTACCCCTGGAAGTTTCCGCGCCACTGCGGATCCGTCTAAGGACAAGTCAGCGGAAAACGCGGCTAAACGACTTGCCGATGCACTGAAGGCTGCAAACGAACAGTTGGATCGCCAGATTACCCTGTACGGCGACGCTTCCGAGATGTCGAAGGTCGCATACGAGATCCAGTATGGTGGCCTGCAGGGGATCGACAAAGCAGCCCAGTCAGCGCTCCTGTCCAACGCCGCCCTGCTTGACATGCTGGGCAACATAGACGAGGCGAATGAAATTCTGGTCGAGGACGCCGAGCGCTTCGCAGCTGCCTTTGACAGCATGTTCGGCCTGGATGACGAGGCGATCAGTGCTGCAGCGGAAGTGTTCAGTGAATGGACCGCGGCTGCTGACCAAGCTGCAAGGAACATGCAGTCCACGTTCGCGGACTTCCTCTTCGACCCGTTCAAGGATGGGCTTGGGGGAATGGTGACCGGCTTCGGCAAGGCGATCCAGCGCATGTTGGCTGAAGCTGCATCAGCGAAGATATTCGAGATGATAGGCGGCTGGGCCACCGGATATTCCGGAGCTGGTGCAGGGTGGATCAATGCAATTGGCGGCCTCCTGGGCGGCAAGCGCGCAGGCGGTGGGCCGGTCGCGGCGGGTGGCCTGTATCAAGTGGGAGAGGGAAATCGCCCAGAGCTTCTTTCATCCGGAAACAGTACGTATCTGATCCCTGGCGATGCTGGCCGAGTGATGCCGATCACGACAGACATGCGGCACGACGGTGTCGCCGGCCCTGCACGTTTGCAAGCCGCGCCCATTACTCAGCAGTTCCATGTCAACGGAAACCCTGACGACCGCACCATGCAGATGATGAAGCAGGCGGCAATGGAGGGTGCAAGGATGGGCCACCAGATGGCGGCAATGGACGTGGCCAGCGGCAGGGGACCCATATCCAAAAGCTTGGGCGGGAAGTGGACAACCAACCGGAAGGTGGACTGATGGCGGTTATTCCCTATCCGAACTGGATGCCGCTGGCTTTGCAGGAGGGCTATGGTTTCTCTCCCGTCTCGCCATTGATCCGCTCAACATTTGTAAGCGGTAGATCAATGCAGAGGCGCCGCGCCAGAAGCACGCCGACCCACGTTTCAGTAACGTGGTTGATGAGAAACGGCCCGGCCGCTCTATTCGAAAAATGGTTCCAAGAGGATCTCTTGGATGGTGCCGCCTGGTTTCTCTGTCCACTGAGAACTCCGCTCGGCCTGGACTACTACAAGAGCAAGTTCGTCGACATCTACGAAGGGCCAATCCTTGTGGGCGGTAAATATTGGCGGTTCACCGCGACGCTGGAGGTTTATACAAGGCCGCTGCTGCCCGACGGATCTACGGCATATCCGGATCCCTTCCTCCACCCTGAGATCGTGGACCTGACTGCCAATAAGGAGTGGCCCGAGGCATGACAGTGCTCAATCGGCTCTATGCCTCCGGCGGCAGCGAGATCATCCACGACACGCTGCAGATCAATATCGGTGAGTCCCGGTACTACCTGACGCAAGGCTGGGACGACCTTACGGTGACCACTGAGGCTGGGCAGATGGTGACCTTCACTGCCTGCGGCATCGATATCGCGCTGCCGGCGCGCAACGCCGACGGCACGCAGGATCTGCAATTCGCGATTTCCAACATCAGCGGCGCGGTCAGTCAGTCGCTCCGCCGTGCCCTGCAGGATCGTGAGGAGATGACGCTGACGTATCGGAAGTACATCTCCAGCGACCTGGCCGCGCCGGCGGAGCGGCCCTACACCCTCAAGGTCAAGGGAGGGCACTGGACACAGCGGCTGGTGCAGATCACTGCCGGCTACATGAACATCCTGGACACGGCCTGGCCCCGTGACCGCTACACCCTCAACAAACACCCTGGGCTGCGCTACTTCTCATGAGCACCTTCGATATCGACAAGTACCTGGCCGTGCGCTGGGTCGCTGGCGGCCGCGTGTTCCCCGAGCTGGACTGCTATGGCGTCGTCCAGGAAGTGCGCCGGGACCTCGGGCTGGATCCGTGGCCGGAGTACGAAGGCGCGACCCGGACGGAGCTTCCCGAGCTGGCCGTGGCGGCCGTGGCTGATCGTCCTGGCAGCGACCTGGTGGATGGCGCAGTGGCCTTCTGCTACGAGGGCAGCATGGTCACCCACGTGGCCGTGCTGCTGACCGTGGATGGACGCCTGTGCGCGCTGGAGAGCAGCGAGGCCCACGACGTCACGGTGCTGCCGCTGCCGCGCTTTGAGCGGCGCTATGCGCGTGTGGAGTATTACGGGTGATCCGCCTGTATCCCTCGCGCCTGCCGGGCCAGCCGCTGGAGATACACCCGCACGGCGACACGACCCTGGATGCCTGGCTGCGCGCCAATGTGGCGGGCTACCTGGCAGACGGCCCGCAGCCGATCGAGGCCGCACTGGATGGTCATGCGCTCCCGTTCGAGGCGTGGGCAACCACCACCCTTGCGGCGGGCAGCGACGTGCGGCTGTATCCAGTGCCGCGGGACCCGGGCACGCTGTCGCTGATCGCTACTGGTGTGTCGCTGGCCTTCCAGGTTTATTCGTACTTGGCCAACCGCGGCCAGCGCAGCAACAACCGCCAAGGCACCGCACTGGACCTCAACCCGGCCACAGCCAACACGGCCAGGCTGGGGGACGTGATCGCCGAGATCATGGGGCGCGTTCGCCGATATGCGGATTACCTGGTGCAGCCCGTGTCGCGGTTCGTGGACGGCAGGACGTACCGCACGACCATGTTCGTCTGCGTGGGGCGGGGAAGCTACACACTTCCCGTTGGGGGGATGCGCATCGGCGCGACACCGATCAGCGCCTTCGGCGACGACGTCAGCGTGCAGGTCTATCCGCCGGGGGCGGATGTGAGCGGTGACCCTCGCTCAGAGAACTGGTTCAACTCCACCGAGGTCAGCGCAACCAACTCCGGCACGGCCGGCCTGGACCTGAGCGACACCGCCGACACCGAAACCAGCATCAACGCGGACTCGGTGACCGTGTCGGGCAACATCCTGTCGCTCAACAACGCCACCGTGACCGACGAGGATGGCAACGAGAAGCCGGCCACGGCGCTGCCGCCGGGCTGGGTTGTCGGTGCTGTTCTGACGCTCAAGGCAGCTGCCACATTCACCGCCAGCAACGACGGGCTGTATTCGGTCATCTCCGGCGCGGCGGTGGACGAGCTGGGCCCATTCGTCGGCATGCCGGTGCTGGTCACCTACAACGAGGCCGACTATGCCCTGTTCGTGGCCAGCTACGCCGCTGGGACGCCGGCAGTGCCTGGAACCGGTGGCACCGCCGCCACGCTGCGCGGATCGGCGCCTGTTGCCGGCTACGACTTCACCGGTGGTCCGGAGACCTTCAGCATCACCTGGAAGGGCATCACCTACAGCATCACCCTGGACGCCAACTATGTCACCATCGGCATCCTGCTGCAGGCCATCACCGACCAGCTGTCCGGCAGCGGCCTAGTAGCTACACAGGCCGGGAATGTGGTGACCATCGGGGAAGCCGGCAGCCCGTTCGCCGGCGGCACGATCACGCACAGCGCGCTGCCGGTGGCGGTATTCGGCGCGGCACCGGTGGCATCGGCCGGCGCCGCCACCAGCGGCGGATCGCCAGCAGTCCCGCCGCGCGTAACGCTCGCCTACGACAGCGCGACCGGCACCGCCTTCGGTGGCCTGCCGCCCGGACCGGTGGCGCTGGCCATAGGCCGGGGAGGGAGCGAATACCGCGTCGCGTCGGTGTCCGGGCTGAGCCTTACCGTGCAGCGGCTGACCGAAGCCGGCGTCGTGGATACGAGTTGGCCGGGCTGGGTGACCCGCACTGCGACGGAGTACCAGGCCACCGGCCTGCAGGAGGGTGAAAGCTGGCTCGGCCCGTTCCTGGTCTGCCCGGACGGTGAAACCACGGACGCCTTCGAATACGACTTCAACTTCGGATCGGGCCTGATCTGGTACACCAGCAAGGGCAAGCGCCGGAAGTTCACGGTGACCCTGCGCGTGGGCTGGCGGGTGTACGGCTCCGGAGCGCCCTGGAACGTGCGATCACACACCTACACGGACACCACGGAGGATGGCATCGGCTTCACCGAGCGGGTGAATCTGGGCGCGCCCGCGCAGATCGAGGTTCGGGTGAGGCGCGTCACGGCACGCGGCGGAAGCTCGGCGCGAGATGCCGTTTACTGGCAGGGCCTGCGCTCGCGGCTCTCCCAGCGCCCGGCGCGGTATGAAGGGCTGACCACCATCGGCCTGACGATCACCACCGGCACGAAGCTGGGCGCGCAATCCGACCGGCGCTTCAACGTGCTGGCCACGCGCGAGTATGCCGAAGGCACGCCGCGCACCGTCAGCGGCGCTATGTACCACGTGCTGAAGTCGCTGGGCACTCCTGATGCGGAGATCGACCGGGACACCATCGATGCACTGGAAACCGACGTCTGGACGCCGCGGGCCGAGTTCTTCGATTACAGCGCCGACAAGGCGGGCATGAGCGCCCTGGACGTGCTGAAGCTGATCACGCAGGCGGGCATGGGGTACTTCCTACGCTCTGGAGGCCTCAACTCGGCCGGCCGTGAGGGCATCAAGACCTGGGTGGGCGGGGTGACCCCCAACCGGATGCTGGAGGAGCTGCAGACGGCCTTTGTGGCCCCGGGCGAAGATGACTTCGACGGGGTGGACATCACCTATGTCGATGAGGTCACCTGCGCGGCCGAGACGGTGGAATGCCGGCTGCCGGGTGCGGATACGCCGGGCAAGGTCGAGGCATTCACCCTCGATGGCGTCGGGGACCGCACCCGCGCCTGGCGCTTCGGCATGCGCAGGCTGATGAAGCACCAGGCCCAGCGGCTGACGCATACCTGCACCACCGAGCTGATGGCGCAGGTGTACCAGTATGGCGATCGCATCAAGCTGACCGATGACATCCCGGGCTCCAGCACCACCAGCGCCATGATCGAAGAAGCCACGTTGGCCGGTGGCCGCATCACCATCCGCGTGGGTGAGCAGTTGGACTGGACCCTGCCCGAGCCGCGGTGCCTGATCCGCTTCCAGGACGGGAGCCTTTCCGGCGTCATCAACCCGCAGCAGGTGGACGGTTACACGCTCACCATCGCTGCCGCCGATCTGCCGGCCGGCAACGGCTATTCCAGCTGGGTCATGGACGATCCAATCATCGACCCGCCCGAGCTGATCTTCTGCGACAGCACGCAGGTGGGCTACGACGCGGTGATCGCCGAGATCGCCCCGGGCCAGGACAACAGCTGCGAGCTGACCGCTCTGCAATACGACCCCGCCTTTTACCAGTACGACGACGCGTCTGCGCCGTAACCCCAACGGAGAACCACAGAGATGGCGAACTTCAACACCGGCAACCCGGTGCCGTCGGCCGATGTCCGCGATTTGCACGACAACGCCGTGAACCTGGACGAGGGCATGAACGGACCGGTTGGCACGTGGCGGGATCGCAAGGGCGCGATGCGGCGCAGCTGGGCCGGCCTGGAGGCGGAATACGACCAGTTCATCGCCGACAACGGCCTCAAGCGCTACGCCAGCTGGGCAGCCCTGCAGGCCGACACGTCGCGCCCGGATGGGTTTTCCGCCGATGTGATTGGTGATGTTGGCACGCACGTTGATCCGATTTCCGGTGCGACCGTGAGCAACTCGGGGCAGTACCGCGCCGCAGGCGGGCAGTGGCAGTGGATGCGCGGTGACACGCTGAACCAGAAAGCCGACAGCTCCGACGTTGCTTCGCAGGTTGCGGTCAGCTCATCGTCGGGCAATGGCGTGCTGAGCCTGGGCCGGACTGTCCTCAACGCCGGCAGCGGCCGCACGCCAGGCGGCGCCACGTTGGCGGATCTGCGTGGCTTCCCGGTTGCGGGCTACCTTTCGGAGATCCGGCTCCATGCCGGCAAGGGCGGACCGGCGAAGCTGAAGATTATTGCGCGCTCCAACAGCGGCGACACCGCCGGCACGGTGGTGGCCGAATACCCGGTCACGCTGATCACCGGCTCGATCAACACGTTCGTCGCCGGCCGGGATTTCCCGACCACGTATGTCCAGGCCGGCTGGACCTGGGGCATCTACACCGATTCGGACCTGATGTCTCGGGAGAGCAGTGCAGGGGAGACGATGAGCTTCGCTGGCGATGCGGCCGGCACGGCGGCGTTCGGTATTTCGTCCTACGGCACCATGTGGGGCGCCACGCTGATCGCCGGTGAGCGGGCCGGCCAGCTGGCGGCAAGCGCTTCGGATGTGGCCCTGCGGGCGTCTGGCGTGTCGCCACAGCTGGTCAGCATGGTCAGCGGGGAAGCGGCTGCGGCCGTCAGCGCCGCCGGCAGCTTCACCCGGGTGCTGCAATACGGCTTCCCGGAGGCCATGGTGCTGGAAACCCTTCGCATCAATGTCCTGGCCGGCGGCGGCTATGCGCGGCTGAAGGTGTTGCAGAAGAACCCCGCCGACTGGCGCGATCGCTACGACGTGCTGTCCTCGCATGCGTTCCGGCCGGTGGTGGGCGAAAACCTGCTCGTGGCTGGGCAGCACTTCCCGAAGGGCCTGACGGTGCCGAAGAACGGGGCAGTGGCCATCTACACCAGCACGGCTACGCTGGGGTACGACGCGGCCAACGACAGCGGCGGCAAGGCGGTGGCCGGCGATGCCACCGGCAACGCAGTCGTGCTGAGCCCGTCCGTGGCGGCGGCCCGCTTCGGGCTCACCGGGCGCTATGTGGTGCCGGAGGTGCCGGCCAACCGCGTCCTGCTGGCCGAATACTTCGGCGATTCCAGCACCACGGTCCAGGCCTCGGGCGCCTGGGACTTCGCCGGCGAAGGCGTGCTGTCGCCCAACGGCGGCGACGCGGTCCTGCACCGGCCGGAGTATTCCACGCTGGACCCAACTGCGACGGCGATACGCTTCCGGGTGGTGGATGCCGGTGCGGTGTTCGGCGTAGGTCGTCGCGCTCCGGAGCTGTACGGCACGGCCGCTGTCTACGACGCGGCGCAGGGCGTTCTGCAGCTGCTGCTGTGGCCGTCCTACAACTCGGCTATCCCGACTGTGGCGGCAAAACAGGTGGCTGTGCCTTTCACCTTTGCCGCTGGCGAAGAGGGCGTCATCGAGCTGCGGCACGAGGGGCGGATCAACACCGCCACGATCACCAAGAGCCGGACGCGTGAATCGGTATCGGTGACCACCG
The DNA here is from genome assembly GCA_023423605.1 of Pseudomonadota bacterium. Lineage (GTDB taxonomy): Bacteria > Pseudomonadota > Gammaproteobacteria > Xanthomonadales > Xanthomonadaceae > Stenotrophomonas. Next base: position 8,617 of record JAFAFF010000275.1, on the reverse strand, counting down.
GCAACCCCGGCGACGGCGACAGCGGTCGCTGCTGGGGCCAGCCCTGCGTGATCGCACGGGCTGGCCGCACGCGGTTCCTGAGCCTGACCTACCGCCTGTTGGCGTCCCGTCGCCCGCGCCTGGTCTGCGGCATCGACTCGATCACCGAAGGGTTCAACCTGGGCGACGACTGGTCCAGCCGCTGGGGCAACCTGCTGCGCGACGAACTGGGTATCGATGTCGTGTTCGCCGCCCGCGGCGGCGGCAACACGGTCGACCTGTTGCGCCGGGCGACCCTGGACATCTCAGCGCTGCGGCCGGACTTCTATGCGCTGCTGGCGATCACCAACGAGCGCAACGATGCGCCGGTCGGCAACCTGGTGGCGTGGAAGAAGCGCATGCGCATGATCGTCGAAGCCATCCGGGCCACGGGCGCGATTCCGGTGCTGATCACCGCGCCGCCCACTGGTGCACCGGCGGATGCTGCCTTCATCGACGCGGCCAACGCAATGATCCTTGCCGGCGAGTTTGGACCGGCCCGCGTTGTGGACGCTGCGGCCGCGCTGTCGGTGAACGGCGATCGCGTGACGCAGGACCAGGCGCTGTTCCTCGCTGACCGCGTGCATCCGACTGTCGCAGGGCACCGGCGCTTGGCTGATCAGTTCCTGGTGGACCTGCCGGAGGTGGGGGACTGAGTTGCGGTATCGCCTTTGCTCCCCAATGCTGGGGAGCAAAGGGCCTGGCGGATCAGGCCACAGGCTGTAGCAGTTCCTCTGCGTTGTTCCGGGGCGTGTTCACAGCGCGGCTGACGCGGTAGGCCTCCATGGACGGGGGCTCGCTGGCCAGCAGCATGGCCATGGCGTCATCCGGGCCGGCAGCCAGCCAGTCATCGACCTGCGCCGGCTTGATCCACACCGGCATACGGTCGTGGATGTCGGCCGATACGCCGCTGCTGTCGCCGGTGATGACGGTGAAGGTGCCGAGGTTGCCGTCCGGCAGCAGCGGGGAGGTGCCCTCCCAAAGACCAGCAGCGAACAGTGGCCCGGTGGCGTGGATGAACCACGGGTCTTTCTTCCCGTCCTCGGGGCTGACAGACCATTCGTAGTAGCCCGCCATTGGCACGATGCACCGACGTTTCTTGAACGCAGACCGGAAGGCCGGCTTCGTTGCCACGGTCTCGATGCGGGCATTGATCGTGGACCCCTGCAGGCTTTTCGCCTTCGCCCAGAACGGCAGGAGCCCCCACGACAGGCGGGTGACCTGCCGCCCTTCGCCGCGGTCCAGGATGACCGATGCCCGCTGGGTGGGGGCCAGGTTGAAACTGGGCTGGATCTCGGCCAAGCCCGGGGCAAGGTCAGCCAGGTCGGCCTGGCCGAAGTCAACGATGGGGAGCTGGACGAATCGACCGCACATGGAGGGACCATAGGCTGGCCCCCATGCCGACCGGGTGAAGTCAGCACCGCGCCGGCGGGATCTCGTGCACCGACGTGGTGAAGTTGGGCGACAGCATGTGTTGCCGCATGCCCCAAGCGGGCTTTGCCTGCCAGCCGGAAGCGCCGATGCCTGCGGTGCCGCGGCCGAACTTCTGATTGATCCGGTCCAAGGTCGCCATCAGCTTGTCATTGCCCACGACCGACGGCCCGAAAAGGTCTGCCTGCAGGTCCTGCGGCCTGGCCAGATCCAGCAGCGCCACACCGGCTTTCTTGTAGCCGATACCCTCGCGCAGCAGGCCGCGCAGCAGCTTGCGCACGACGCCCAGCACCACGGTTGTGTCGGCGGTCGATGCCGGCAGGCTCACTGTCCGGGTAGCGTTGTGCTGGCGCAGCTCCGGCCGGAACGAGTCGGACTCGGCGAACACCCAGATGCCGGCGGCGACCAGGCCTCGCGCGCGCAGTTTTTCGCAGGCCCGGATCGCGAACGTGGCCAAGGCCTGGGCGATTGCCTCATGGTCTTCAACCCGGTTGCCGAACGATCGGCTCACCATGATCTGCTGCCGGTCCGGCTCCACTTCCTCCAGTTCCATGCAGGGATGGCCCTGCAGCTCCCGCTGGGTCCGCGCCAGGGTGACGCCGAAGGCGGCCAGGATGTCGTCAGGCGGAGCATCGCGCAGCGCCGCAGCTGTGCTGATGCCCATCCTCTCCAACCTCGGGGCCAAGCGCCGGCCGACGCCCCATAGGTCGCCCACAGGAAATGCGCGCAGCACCGCGTCACGCGCCGCGGCGTCCCCAAGGTCCACCACGCCGTCGGCGGTCTTGGCCACCTTGTTTGCCAGCTTCGCCAACGTCTTCGTGGGACCAATGCCGATGCAGTTGGGAATGCCGGTCCAGCGGTGCACCTGGCCGCGCAGGGCACGTGCAAAGGCCTCCCGGTCAGGCACGCCGGTCAGGTCAATGAAGCTCTCATCGATGCTGTACACCTCCACGCGTGGCGCGGCATCGCGGAGGATCGACACCACACGGGCGCTCATGTCGCCATACAGCCCGAAGTTGGCCGACCGCATCTGCAGGCCGTGCTGGCGCACCAGGTGCTTCAGCTCGTGGGCGGGCTGGCCCATCTTGATGCCCAGCGCCTTGGCCTCTGCCGATCGCGCTATCGCGCAGCCGTCGTTGTTGCTCAGGACGATCAGCGGCACGCCGCGCAGCTTCGGCTGAAACACCCGTTCGCAGCTGGCGTAGAAGTTGTTGCCGTCAACGAGGCCGAACATGGCCGCCCCGGCGCTTGATCTGCCGAACCACCCCCACCACCGCGAAGATCTCCACCTCGGTGTCCTGTTCGAGGACGATGGGCGGGAAGTCTGGATTCGCTGAATGCAGCTCCAGGTGGCGTTCGAAGGTCTGCAGCACCTTGCAGGTGGGTTGGTTCCCGTCCCATATAGCGATGACCAGGTCGCCGGCCTGGGGCGAAACCGAGCGATCCACCACCAGGATGTCGCCGTCGCTGACGCCGGCGCCGCTCATGGACCAGCCGTCGGCCCGATACAGGAAGGTGGCGGCCGGGTTGCGCACCAGCAGCCGGTGCAGGTCGATCGCTTCGTCCATGAAGTCGTCGGCGGGGGAGGGGAAGCCCAGGCGTGCGCGGGCGCCGGCGAGCGGCACGAAGTGGGTCGGGCCGTCGATCATGGCCGGCCCGAGCGGGACGGCAATCGTGTTGGGGGGCGGAAGGGAATGCATGGGCGGGACTCTGGGGTACGCCGGTCTCAGGGTTCGAGACGGGCGGCAATGTTAGTACAGTTACTAACAGGCAAAAGTGAATCCCTACCTCCCGGTGTGGCAATCCCGCATGGCCAGCAGGTAGGCTTGCCGCCGCAGGGATGTTGGTACGCAGCGCTTGAATTAGCTGGTACGGATGTTGGTACGGATGGATTTACGCCATCCGATTGAATAGAAAAAACAATAGGTTGCAACCAAATTGCGCATCATCAGCTTCAACGCCAATGGCATCCGTTCGGCTGCCAGCAAGGGCTTCCTCGACTGGTTCCGTGCCCAGGATGCCGACATCCTGTGCCTGCAGGAGACCAAGGCACAGGAGGCGCAGCTGTCCGACCCGATGTTCCGGCCGGATGGCCACCACTGCTTCTATCGCGATGCCAGCACCCGGAAAGGCTACAGCGGCGTGGCCATCTACAGCCGCCGTGAGCCGGACCAGGTGATCACCTCGCTGGGATGGGCACCGTTCGATGAAGAGGGCCGCTACATCGAGGCGCGGTTCGGCAACCTCAGCGTGGTGTCCTTCTATATCCCGTCGGGCAGCTCGGGCGACCTGCGCCAGGGCTTCAAGTTCGAAGTGATGGAATGGCTGCGTCCCATCCTGGACCAGTGGCTGCACAGTGGCCGCGACTACGTGCTGTGTGGAGACTGGAACATCGTCCGTTCGGCGCTGGACATCCGCAACTGGAAATCCAACCAGAAGAACTCCGGCTGCCTGCCCGAAGAGCGCGACTGGCTCAACGCCCTGTGCGCGGACCATGGCCAGGCCACCGACCTGCCCAGCGGCCGTGGCTGGGCCGATGCCTACCGCCTGCTGCATCCCACCGGCGAGGATTACACCTGGTGGAGCAACCGCGGCGCGGCGCGCGCCAACAACGTCGGTTGGCGCATCGACTACCAGTTCGTCAGCCCGGGCCTGCGCGACCGCCTGCGCGGCTGCTCGATCTATCGCGACGAGCGCTTCTCCGACCATGCCCCCTTCAGCGTGGATTACGCGCCGTGAGCGAGGCGGTGCAGACCGGATCCTACAAGGGCTGGGCCGGCATCAAGCGTGCCTTCGGCACGCCGTCCGCGCTGACCATGGCCATGCTGGGCTTCGGCAGTGGCCTGCCATTCCTGCTGATCGCTTCGCAGACCCTGTCCACCCGGTTGCGCGATGTCGGCCTTGACCTGGGCAGCATCGGCCTGATCAGCCTGGCCAGCTTCTTCTATCTGCTCAAGTTCGTCTGGGCGCCCATGCTGGACCGCTATGCGTTGCCCCTGCTCGGCTTCCTGGGCCGCCGGCGTTCCTGGCTGCTGGCATCGCAGGTGCTGGTACTGGCGGGGCTGATCGCGCTGGCCTTCGTGCGGCCGGAACAGGGCGTATGGCCCCTGGTGGCGTGGGTGCTGGTCGCTTCCTTTGCCGGCGCCACCCAGGACGCCGTGGTGGATGCCTACCGCATCGAGATCGCACCGGAAACCGCGCAGGCGGCGCTGGCCGCCACCTATACCCTGGGATATCGCATCGGCCTGATCCTGGCCGGTGCCGGTGCACTCTACCTGGCACAGTTCGAAGGCTGGATCGTGGCTTACCTGGCGATGGCCGCACTGATGCTGCTGCCCATCGTCACCACGCTGTTCTGCCGCGAGCCGGTCCAGCCTGCGAGGGTAATGCAGCGACGCATCGACGTAGCCGAGGCGTTCATCCAGCCGATCACCAGTTTCTTCACCCGCAACGGCATCCTGCTCGCGCTGGGGCTGCTCGCCTTCGTTGGCCTGTTCAAATTCCCCGACCAGGTGATCGGCGTGATGGCCGGCCCGTTCTACCTCGATTCCGGCTTCGACAAGGCCGACATCGCCACCGTGTCCAAGCTGTTCGGTGTGTGGATGAGCATCGGCGGTGCATTCCTGGGCGGCATCGCAGTGGCGGCGTACGGCTTCCGCCGCATGCTGCTGGTGGCCGCCCTCGGCGTCGCCCTGTCCAACCTGGCCTTCCTGCTGATGGCGCACAATCCGGGCCAGCTGTGGGCGTTCTACGCCGCGCTCAGCGCCGACAACCTGTTCCAGGGCTTTGCCGGCACCGTGCTGGTGGCCTTCATGTCTTCGTTGACCGACCGCAACTTCACCGCGACCCAGTACGCGCTGCTGGTATCGCTGGCCAATCTGCCGGGCAAGTTCGTCGGCGGCGTCTCCGGTTACATCGTTGAAGCCAGCTCCTACAGCATCTTCTTCATGCTCAGCGCGGTGACCGTGGTGCCGACCCTGCTGTTGCTGGCATGGCTGTGGCCGCAGCTTTCCGACCGCAGCGCACCAGCCCCCTGATTGCCTGTACGCCCGGGGTGGGGGATGATCGCCGGTCAGCGTCGTGGGGGCGACGCCCTGCCGAAGGGGAAGAAGAACATGGCGGACCTGCTGCTGCGGGAAGTGGATCCAATGATGCTGGAGCGCATCGGGCGACTGGCCATCGCCCGTGGCTGGACGCATGCGCAGACCTGCATGGCCCTGCTGGAGCAGGGATTGTTTTCGACCGAACTGGAAGTGCGCAGCGGCTTTGCCGATCCTGAAGTGGATGCCTTGGCCGAAGCCATTGCCGCGCTGCAGGCCCTTCCCGCCGGCCACGGATTCTGAACCGCACGCGTAGCGCCGGGCTCTGCCCGGCTGAAATGTCGCGATCATCCAGCGGGGCAGAGCCCCGCTCTACGTGGTTCAACGCCCGGCTGGACCAGCGCCTGTTCAAGCCGGATGAATCGCGCCCAGGATGCGCGGGCCGCGCGCGCCGGTGACACTGGGCAGGTTGCCCGCCAGTCCTTCCAGGGTGCACTTGGCCAGCCAGGCAAACCCCATCGCCTCCATGAAATCCGGGTCCAGGCCATGCATCGCGCTGGAGTCCACCGCCACGCCGGGCAGGCGCGCGGCCAGCCGCCGCATCAGGTGTCCGTTGCGCACGCCGCCCCCGCAAACCAGTACCCGGCGCGTCCCTGGCTGGTGGCGCAGCAGCGCATCGGCCACCGTCGCCGCGGTCAGCTCCAGCAAGGTCGCCTGCACGTCGGCTGCCGTGCGCCGCCCATCGCCAAGCGCGGCTTCGGCCCAAGGCAGGTGGAACTGTTCGCGACCGGTGCTCTTCGGCGCTGGCAGGGCAAACCACGGTTCGGCCAGCCACTGCGCCAACAGCTGCGCGTCCACCACACCGCTGGCCGCGAACCCGCCGTCGGCATCGTAAACCTGGCCCGTATGGCGCTGGCACCAGGCATCCAGCAGCGCATTGGCCGGGCCGGTGTCGAATCCCCGCACCGTGCCCTGGCGTGGAATCAGCGTCAGGTTGGCGATGCCACCCAGGTTGAGTACCGCCCGGTCCTCATCGGCCGCGCCCAGCATGGCCAGGTGGAAGGCCGGCATCAGCGGCGCCCCCTGGCCACCGGCCGCCACGTCGCGGCGACGGAAATCGGCGACGGTGGTGATGCCGGTGCGTTCGGCGATGCGGTTGGCATCGCCCAGTTGCAGGGTGAACGGCAACGCTGCCGCTGGCCGATGGCGCACCGTCTGCCCGTGCGAACCGATCGCCCGCACCGCAGAAACAGGGACGCCGCTCCGCGTCAGCAGCGCACCGGCTGCATCGGCGAACGCCAGTCCGATCCGCGCATCGATGTCGCCCAGGTCATCCAGCGAGTCCAGCCGGCCGCCTTCGCCCAGCGCCACCAGCCGTTCGCGCAGCGCGGGCTCCCATGGCGCGGTCAGCCCGTCCACGAACCGGCACCCGCCGGCCGCCGGGAACCGGACCAGCGCGGCATCGATGCCATCGGCGCTGGTACCGGACATCAGTCCCAGGTAGAGCGGGTCGGTGGTGTCGGAAAGAGCGGCCATCACGGCTCCAGAAACAACGAAGGCGCCAGCTTGGGCGCCCTGTCGTGGCTCGTCAATGCGCGATGCCTGGCAGGCTCAGCCGCGCTTGCCGGCAGTACCTGCGCGGGCATCGCTGGCCACCTGGCTCGCCTTCGGCGCCGGGCTGGCATCGGCGTAGATCATCTTCTCCATGCCCTGGATGCGCGCCATGGCCGGGGATGTCTGCGCCCGGAAGGCGACCAGTTCAGCGCCGCGCAGCGGCTCCGGTGGCGGCATGGTCACCTGCAGCGGATTGCGGTGCACGCCGTTGACGCGGAATTCGTAGTGCAGGTGCGGCCCGGTCGCCAGCCCCGTGGACCCCACGTAGCCGATCACAGTGCCCTGGGTGACGCGCTGGCCGGTCTTGATCTTGGCAAAACGGGACATGTGCCCGTACAGCGTGGTGTGGCCGCGGCCATGGTCGAGGATGACCACGTTGCCGTAGCCGCGTTGCACGCCGGCAAACTGCACGCGGGCATCGCCGGCGGCCATGATCGGCGTGCCGGTTCGCGCTGCGTAATCCACGCCCTTGTGCATGCGCATCTTGCCAAGCACCGGGTGTCTGCGCGCGCCGAACGTTGAACTCAGGCGTGCGAATGGAATCGGCATGCGGATGAAGCTCTTCTTCAGCGGACGCCCATTGATGTCGAAGTATTCGGCCTTGCCATTGCGGTCGAAGCGGAAGCCGGAATAGGTCTTGCCGCCGCTGGTGAAGGTCGCTGCCAGGATCTTGCTGGTGTCCACCTTCTCGCCTTCGCGCCAGGTTTCGTCCATCACCACGCTGAAGCGGTCGCCCGGCTGCAGGTCCTTGGAAAAGTCGATGTCGTACTTGAATATCTCGTCGGTCATCGTCGCGATCGCGGACGGCGACAGGCCGGCCTTGCGTGCCGACGCATACAGCGAACTGGTGATCTCGCCGCTGGTGACCACCGTCCGCGTGCTGGTTTCGCGCTTGCTGACGGTTTCCCGGATCTGGTCGCCGGTCAGTGCCAGCTCCACACGGTGCTCGTCGTCGCGGTTGAAGCGGATCGAGCGCAGTTCGCCGGACAGTGGCACGTCGAAGGCGATTTCAGTTCCCGGACGCAGCTTCACCAGCGCCTCGCGCGTACCGGGATGGTCCAGCACCAGGTGCATGGTGCTGGCCGGAATGCCGGCCTGGTCGAACAGATCGCTCAGTGTCTGGCCGCGTTGCACGCGCAGTACCTGCCAGCTGTCGCCGGCGGTGTGCTGGCGGCGTGCATCGGCGATGGGCGGCAAGGGCAGCGCAAGGCTGGTGTGGGCATCCGGGAACGGTGAATCGATGGTGCTGGAAAAGCCCGGCACTATCGTGGCGACCAGCGCGCCGATGGTGGCGAACAGGCTGGCATGCATCCAGTGCCGCCGGGTCCAGCGTTCGTTGAATGCAGCAGGGAGGTGTTGCCTGAGCTTCCGGTGCAGGGCGTTGTCGTGAAGGACGTGGAGCCGTTCCTTGAAGCGCTGTTTGCGCGCGCGGCCGTGATCGGAATTGAGCATCAGACGTTTTTTCCTGGCGGCCCGGGAGCGCGGGCTGGATCGCCGGTTACCATAGACACCTC
>JAFAFF010000062.1 GCA_023423605.1 Pseudomonadota bacterium | reverse complement strand
CCGGCGTGCGGATCTGGTAGGCCACGTCCTCCAGCATGCCGGTGATCTTTCCGTTCTTGATCTCGTAGAACAGCTGGCCGCCGAACTGCGCGTTGTAGCGTTGCTGGTCGATGGAGAACGAGCCGTCACCGATGATGTAGATGCCGTTCTCCACGTCCTTGATCATTTCATCGACGCTGAGTGGCTTCCTGCCCGGTGCCATGGATACGTTGGCCATGCGCTGGAACTGCACGCTGGACCAGGAGTCGGCATAGCAGCATCCATCCGATTCGGTCTTGCCGAGGATATGCGCCTGGTCGCGGATGGTCTGGTAATCCACCAGCTTGCCATCGGTGATCAGGTCCCAGCGCTTGCACTTCACGCCTTCATCGTCGTAGGCCACCGCACCCAGGCTGCCTGCCTGGGTCTTGTCCGCGAAGATGTTGACGTGTTCGCTGCCGTACTGGAACTGCTGTTCGCGCTTGTCCAGCGTGGCGAAGCTGGTGCCGGCGTAATTGGCTTCGTAGCCGAGCACGCGGTCCAGTTCCAGCGGATGTCCGATGGATTCGTGGATGGTCAGCCAGGTGTGCGAAGGGTCCAGGATCAGGTCGTACTTGCCCGGCTTCACCGAGGGGGCCTTGAGCTTTTCCTGCGCCTGCTTCGCCGCGGCGATGGCGTCTTCCTTCATGTCATAGGACGAGGAATAGTTGACCACGCCGTTGGGCGTGCGCACCTTGCCTGCCGCACTGCCGTCGAGATATTCGTACCCCATGCCCATCGGCGCGGACAGCCCTTCGCGCGTGCGGAACTTGCCGGTCGCCTTGTCGATGGCGGTGATGGTCATCGGCACCCAGATGCGGTGCACGTCCTGGTCGATGTAGGAGCCGTCGGTGGAGGCAAAGTATTTCTGCTCGTTGACCAGGAACATCATCGAATTGACGAAGCTGGCGCCTGCGTTGACCGCCGCCGCATTGACGTCCAGCAGCAGGTCGACCTTGTCCTTGACCGGCACTTCCATCGCGTTCTTGCGGATCGGCGTGCGCCAGCTCACTTCACCCACGCCCGGGGCCGCAGCGAGCTGCACCGGCGCGGTCTGGATGCCGGCGTTCGCGCGGGCGATCCCGGCCGCCTGCTGGGCGGCCTTGGCGATGTCGGCGGTACCAAGCTGGTTGGTGGCGGCAAAGCCCCAGGCACCATTGACCAGCACGCGGATGCCTACACCGGTGGATTCGGTGTTGACGACGTTCTGGACCTTGTCTTCGCGGGTGATCACGAACTGCCGCAGGTAACGGCCGATGCGCACGTCGCAGTAGGTGGCGCCGGCACTGCGCGCGGCCTGCAGCGCGGCATCGGCCAGGCGCTTCTTCAGCGCAGGGTCGAGGGTGGACTGCAGCTGTTCGGCGGCAATCGCCCTGCCGAAGAATGACGGCACCAGCAGGCCGCCCGCGGTGAGCCCGGTGAGGGCGAGGAAGTCACGTCTTTGCAAGGCTGCTCTCCACGTAGGGAAGTTGGACAGGACTCATGCGCCAAGGCTGCGCGCGGTGTTGATGATGTTAATGCCGTTGAAACGGGTGGTGGACGAACCATGCGACACCGCAGATACCTGCGCGGGCTGGCCCTTTCCATCGAAGAACGAACCGCCGAGGCGGAAATCACCTTCGTCGCAGATGGCCGCGCAGGCATTCCAGAACTCCGGCGTGCGGATCTGGTACGCCGCGTCCTCGACCATGCCGGTGATGCGGCCGTCCTTGATCTGGTAGCACAGCTGGGCGCCGAACTGGGCGTTGTAGCGCTGCTGGTCGATGGAATACGAACCGCGGCCATGGAAGTACAGGCCGTCTTCCACGTCCTTGACCATCTCCGCCACGCTCAACGGTGCCTTGCCCGGCGCCAGCGAGACGTTGGCCATGCGCTGGAACTGCACGCTGGACCAGGAATCGGCATAGCTGCAGCCATGCGAGGTGTCGCGGCCGAGGATATGCGCCTCATCGCGGGTGGCCTGGTAATCCACCAGGATGCCATCGCGTACCAGGTCCCAGCGCTGGGTCCTGACGCCTTCGTCGTCGTAGCCTACGGCGCCCAGGCTGCCCGGCTGGGTCTTGTCTGCGAAGAAGTTGACGATCCCGCTGCCCCAGCGGAAGCCGGCATCGCGCTTGTCCAGGGTGGCGAAGCTGGTACCGGCGTAGTTGGCTTCATAACCCAGCACGCGGTCCAGCTCCAGCGGATGGCCGACGTTTTCGTGGATGGTCAGGAACAGGTTGGAAGGATCGAGCACGATGTCGTACTTGCCGGGCTTCACCGATGGGGCGGTGAGCTTTTCGCGGGCCTGGCGGGCGGCGGCGATGGCATCCTCGCGCGGTGCATAGGAGTTTCCATATCCCACCACGCCACCGGGCAGTTCGAAGCGGCCGGCAGGGACGCCGTCCAGGAACTCGTAGCCCATGCCCATCGGCGCGGACAGCCCGTTGCGGGTGCGGAACCGGCCGCTGGCCTTGTCCACTGCGGTGGCGGTGAACGGCAGCCAGATACGGTGCACATCCTGGTCTATCCAGGATCCATCGCTGGAGGCGAAGTACTTCTGCTCGTTGACCAGGAACAGGGTGGAATTGAAGAAATCGGCCCCGGCTTCAAGGCCGGCCGCGTTGATATCCAGCAGCAGGGCCACCTTGTCCTGCACCGGCACTGCCATGGCGTTCTTCTTCAGCGGCGTGCGCCAGCTGACCTCCCCCACGCCGGGTGTCGCCGCCAGCTGCACGCGGCGGGTCTGCACACGGGCGTTGGCACGCGCGATGGCCACCGCCTGCATGACTGCCTGCACCACCTGTTCGGGCGTACGCTGATGGGTGGCGGCAAAGCCCCACGCACCGTCCACGATCACGCGTATGCCGACGCCAGCCGATTCGCTGTTGGTGACGTTCTGGACGTTGCGCTCGCGGGTGATGACGGCCTGGTTCAGATAACGCCCTATGCGTACATCGCAGTAACTGGCACCGGCGCTGCGCGCGGCCTGCAGTGCAGCATCGGCCAGGCGTTTTCCGAGGACCGGATCGCCCGGCTCGAGCAGCTGTTCGGCTGCGATCAGCCGCGTATGCGGCAGGACCAGCCCGGCCAGGCCCAGACCGGAAAGCGCCAGGAACTCACGACGTTGCACCGTCACCACCCCACAGACCCCATAGTGATCCCCGACTGTCGCCAGCGGGCGGCGCAGGCACAAGTGACTGCAGTCATGGTTCGGCCGCATCGCCATCGTCACGGGTAGTGCATGCCGCACCTGCACGATCCTGCCATGCACAATGACCACCCCGTCCCGGATGTCGCGCCGATGTCGAACAAACCGTATTCAGAAGCCTGCGAACGCAACCGGGAGCCGATCGCCGCGGCGCTGGAGCCGTGGATGGGCGACCGCCGGCGCGTGCTGGAGATCGGCAGTGGCACCGGCCAGCATGCTGTTTTCTTCGCGCAGCGCTGGCCGCACCTGCAGTGGCAGCCCAGCGACCATGCGGATCATCTGCCAGGTATCGAGGCGTGGCGCACGGATGCTTCGCTGCCGAACCTGCTGCCACCGTTCGTGCTGCAGGCCGAGCTTCCGCCATTGCCGCCGCTGGCCGTGCCGCGCGGAACAGAGCGCTTCGATGCGGTGTTCACTGCCAACACGCTGCACATCATGGGCTGGGCCCAGGCCGCTGTGCTGTTTGCCGGCCTGCCATCGGTGCTGGTGCCGGGCGGGTTGCTGGCGGTGTATGGGCCCTTCAACTACCAGGGAAACTTCACCAGCGACAGCAACGCGCAGTTCGATGCCTGGCTGAGGATGCGCGATCCGCGCAGCGGCATCCGCGATGTGGAAGCGGTGCAGGAACTGGCTTCCACGCAGGGGTTCAGGATGCTTGGAGACATGGCGATGCCGGCCAACAACCGCCTGCTGCTGTGGCAGTTGGGGTGAATCAGGGGCTGGCTGGGGCCTGGAACTTGTGCATCAGGCGTGCGCAGGAAACATGGATCTCTTCGACCAGTCGATCCAGGATCGGATGCGTGATTCCCTCGTCTTCGAAGCTGGCATGCAGCGCGGATGCCGCTGACGGCAGCCGGGTTGCCATCTCTGCCAGCCGATAGAGCACTTCCACCCTGTCCAGGCGCATCGAGCTCGCCGTGGCCTGCCAGTCTTCCAGCCGGATATCCCACCATCGGTAATGACTGCCGATCTTCATGGCCATCTTGATCTTGCGTTTTTGCAGGCTGGGATACGGAAACGCACTGGAGATGTCGTAAAGCGGCGACAGCCTGATGGTGCCGCCTGCACCGAACAGCAGTGAATAATTCTTGGCGTGCGCGTCGGTTCCGCCGACAAGATAGTTGAAGATCAGCGCTTGCATGAGCGCTTCGACATCGGAATGGGGTTGCGAGGAATGCTCCCAGAGCACGTCGGCGAGCTCGGCCGGCCCCGGTCCGCCCTGGTTCTGGTATTTGAGATGTGGCATGACCGAGAGGGCCTGGCAGAAGTCCTCCTGGTGCAGGCGATGCCATGTTCCACCTGCATGTTCACGGTCGTAGCGTTCAACGCATATTGCGGCTTCGGCGCCGACCGTTATTTTCTCGACGTGTGCCGCGGACATGCCAAGGCTGCGCGCCAATCTCAGGCAGAAGATTTCATTTTCCACGAAGCCGTCATACTCGCCGCTGGGCGGCTTGAGAATGTGGGTCGTCGGAATGCGGCCATTGGGAATCGCCCACCCTCCATCCGGCTTTCGCATCAGCGCGATCTTGGATTGAGCGCCAGCCAGACTGAAGTGGCCCACCTCATCGCCATGGCGGCCGACGCCATGCGTCTCTCGCAGCCCCGCCAGTCGGGCCTCCACGTCCTGATCGGTCAGATCGATGATTCCGTCATCGGCACCGCCGAGGACATCGGCGAGTCGATCATCGGATACAAACTGGACGGCTCCGGCGCAGTCTTCACCTACATGGGACAGCAATGCAACGGGATTTCTTGGTGAAACATGGAAATGCGCTCCCCAGCGCTGCAGGAGGGCCTCGTTGTCCGGCAGCAGGCCCCACAGCACCGATGCAACCTTGCCATGATCGATACGCGGCTGCAGCAGTGGCAGGCTGATGGAGATCGGATAGGCGTCAGCTGTTTCCCGCCATTCCGGGTTGTATGAGAAGCTGGGATTGCCGAAGGCATCAGCTTCCAGTTTCCCGGCTACCCTGCCAGAGAGAAGGACGTTCAAGGCCATGTTGTTTCTCGGGTGGGTGTTCCGGAGCGGCTGTTCCGTCCTGCCATCCGGTTGCAGGGTGGCTTATTTCTTTTTCCGGAGGGGCTTTCCTGGGGCGCTGCTGTGCTCGAGCCATGCCTGGACGATCTGGCTGACGGCATCGGAAGCTGTCCCCTGGTCTACCCCCGTGGCGAAACGGCGGGTCGGTTCATTGACCGCTCTGTCCTGCAGCCTGGAAGCCGGTCCGGACGTCATGGGATAGCGGCTCCAGGCGGAGTCCGTATCGGGGGCCTTGTTGCGCTCGATCACGCGATTGATATCGGGAATGACGATACGGGACGGCGAGGCGTCCGGGCCGTCGCTGGACGCCTCGAAGGGCGTGGCGTCCAGTCCGATCCCGAGGACGTTCAATGTCCTCAGGACCAGATGCAGTTCTGCCCGGGGCTTGCCTTTTTCGATTTCGATTATCCAGCGTCGGCTTACACCAACCTCGAGGGCCAGTTTTGCCTGGTCCCAGGCAAGCATCCTGCGACGTTGGCGGATGATATTGCCGAGATCATCGGGAGTTCTGAGCTTGGCCATGCATCCGAATGTAATCGATTGCTTACATCCGTGGAAGTGTGAGTGATCGATTACATTCATCATCAGGTCACCGAGCGATCACTTATTCAGCGGGCAGTGCACGGTAACATCGCGCAAAGAGACCCGTAAGTGGCATTGGCGACATCGCACAAAGCCAACAGAAGTGCGCGTTCGGTTACATAACGAATTATGTAACCGAACGATCACATCAGGCCACCTGCACGATATGCAGCGCCTTCGGATTCCGCCATTGCGCCAGCAGCGCCGCTTCGCGGGCCCTGGCCTTTTCCAGATGGGCTTCCTTGACATGGCCGAAGCCGCGGATGTGCTCGGGAATGCTGGCGATCTCCACCGCAAGCGCCAGCCGTCGGTCGTCCAGACCGTCGAGCAGCAGGCCTACGGTTGCCTCGTAATCGCTGATCAGCCTGCGCTCGGCCACCCGTTCGGCCGTATGGCCGAACGGGTCCAGGCGGCCGCCGCGCAGGAACTTCAGTCGGGCCAGCACGCCGAACGCCTTCAGCATCCAGGGGCCGTACTCCTTCTTGATCAACCGTCCCTGTTCGTCCTTCTTCGCGAACAGCGGCGGCGCCAGATGGAAACGCAGCTGGTAGTCGCCCTCGAACTGCTGCTGCAGGCGGCGCTGGAATTCGCCACTGGTATACAGCCGGGCCACTTCGTATTCGTCCTTGTACGCCATCAGCTTGAACAGGTACCGCGCCACGGTTTCGGTCAGTGCGGTGGACCCGCCGACCTTGTCCTGTTCGACAGTGCGTACGCGTTCTATCAGCGTCCGGTAGCGTTCGGCATACGCCTGGTCCTGGTACTCGACCAGGAATGCGGTGCGCCGCGCGATCATCTCGTCCAGCGAACGCGACAGCCGCGCATCGTCCAGCGGCAGGAACGCCACATCGTCACCGCTCTGCCCATGCGAGGGCAGGCCACGCAGCTCACGCTCATCGGCAGTATCGCGAGGCGCGTTCGTCGCGCCCCATTCGTTGCCTTCCCATTCGCCGGGGGGCAGGGCATGCAACGGGCCCGGCGTGGTTTCGGCGTCGGTATGCCGGTTGCTGACCAGGCCCGCCGCCTGCTGCACCGCCAGCGGATCGACCGCGGCCAGCCGGCCCCATGCAAATGCCTGCTGGTTCATCGCCACGGCCGCACCATTGAGTTCGATGGCACGCATCAGCGACTCGAAAGACAGCGGGACCAGGCCCTGCTGCCACGCATAGCCCAGGATGAAGAGATTCGACGCGATGGCGTCACCCAACAGTGCGGTGGCCAGCTGCGTGGCATCCAGCAGCAGCGGCTGCTGGCCACCCAGTGCCACGCGGATGCCGGCGATGATGTCGGCGGCGGGGAACTGCATGTCCGGACGGGTGGTGAAACCACCGGGCATCGCCTCATAGGTGTTCAGCACCACCTGCGAACGGCCGGCGCGCACCTTCGAAAGCGCCCAGTAATCGTTGACCACCACCATGTCGCAGCCCAGCACCAGGTCCGCTTCGCCCGCGGCGATGCGCACGGCATGGATATCGGCAGGGGTGCGGGCGATGCGGATATGGGTGGTGACCGCGCCACCCTTCTGCGCCAGGCCGGTCTGGTCCAGCACCGAGGAACCCTTGCCTTCCAGGTGGCCGGCCATGCCCAGCAGGGCACCGATCGTCACCACGCCGGTACCACCGACGCCGGTGATCAGGATGTTCCAGGGCTGCTCCAGGGTGCCCCGCACCACCGGCGCCGGCAGGTTGTCCAGAAGGGTGGATGCATCGCGCCGGCTGCCCTTGCGTGGCTGGCCACCGTGCACGGTGACGAAGCTCGGGCAGAACCCGTTCACGCAGGAATAGTCCTTGTTGCAGTTGGACTGGTCGATGTCGCGCTTGCGCCCGAACTCGGTTTCCTTCGGCAGCACCGAAACGCAGAAGCTCTTCTTGCCGCAGTCGCCGCAGCCCTCGCACACCAGCGAATTGATCATCACCCGCTTCTGCGGATCTTCCAGCTTGCCGCGCTTGCGGCGACGACGCTTCTCGGTCGCACAGGTCTGTTCGTAGATCAGGATGGAAACGCCCTTCACTTCGCGCAGCCGTTTCTGGATGGTCTCCAGCTCGCTGCGGTCATGGAACTCCACGTCGCTGGGGAAGTGCTCGCGCTGGCGCGTCCATTTCCCGATGTCGTCCGACAGCACCATGATGGTGTGGATGCCTTCGGCACGCATCTGCCGGGCGATGTCCGGCACGCTCAGCGGGCCGTCCACCGGCTGGCCGCCGGTCATCGCCACCGCATCGTTGTAGAGGATCTTGTAGGTGATGTTGACGCCGGCCGCGATTGCCTGGCGGATCGCCAGCGATCCGCTGTGGAAATAGGTGCCATCACCGAGGTTCTGGAACACGTGCGGGGTGTCGGTGAACGGCGCCTGCCCGGCCCAGGTCACGCCTTCGCCGCCCATGTGCGTGAAGGTGTCGGTGCTGCGGTCCATCCAGGTCACCATGTAATGGCAACCGATGCCGGCCAGCGCCCGCGAGCCTTCCGGCACGGTGGTGGAGGTGTTGTGCGGGCAGCCGGAGCAGTAGTGCGGCACGCGCGGGAAGCTGGCGCGTGGCAGGGCCAGCTCGGCTTCCTTCTCCTGCATCCACTGCAGGCGCTGCTCGATGGATTCGTTGCTGAAGAATCGCTGGATCCGCCGACCGATCACTGCGGCAATGGTGGCCGGGGTCAGCTCGCCGGTGGATGGCAGGATCCATTCGCCGGCTTCATCGTATTTGCCGACTATGGACGGTCGCTGGCCCCAACTGACCGGCCAGTTGAAGAACTGCTCTTTCATCTGCCGCTCGATGAACGCATGCTTCTCCTCCACCACGATGATGTCTTCAAGGCCCTGCGCGAAGCGGGCGATGCCCTGCGGTTCCAGCGGCCAGGTCATGCCGACCTTGTAGACGCGGATGCCGATGTCGGCGCAGGCCGCTTCATCCAGGCCCAGGTATTCCAGCGCCTGCAGCACGTCCAGGTAGCTCTTGCCGGTGGTGACGATGCCCAGCCGCGCGCGCGGGGAATCCATCACCACCCTGTCGATGCCGTTGGCGCGCGCGAAGGCCTGCGCGGCCTTCACCGCATAGCGGTGCAGGCGCATCTCCTGGTCCAGCGGCGGGTCCGGCCAGCGGATGTTGAGGCCGCCGGCCGGCATCTCGAAATCTTCCGGCAGCACGATGCGGCGTGCCAGCGGGTCGACGGCCACCGAGGCCGACGATTCCACGGTTTCGGCGATCGTCTTGAAGCCGACCCAGCGTCCGGTATAACGGCTCATCGCCCAGCCGAGCAGGCCCATGTCCAGGATGTCCAGCACGCCGGCGGGGTTGAGCACCGGCATCATCGCGCTGACGAATTCATCCTCGCTGCCATGCGGCAGGGTGGAGCTGCGGCAGGCATGGTCGTCGGCGGCCAGCGCCAGCACGCCGCCATGGCGCGAGGTGCCGGCGGCGTTGGCATGCTTGAACACGTCGCCACAGCGGTCCACGCCGGGGCCCTTGCCGTACCACATGCC
>JAFAFF010000310.1 GCA_023423605.1 Pseudomonadota bacterium | reverse complement strand
ACCGGATGGGCAGGCAGGCATCTGCCCGATCTGGCCGGACTGGATTGGCAGGGCATGGGGGCCACCACGATCTACGGACTGACCGCTCAGCCTCTTCCGCTGCATTTCGAGCATCCGGCACTCGCCTATGACCAGGGCGAACCGCTGCCGCCGCTGGAACACGCCGGCACCCCGGCGCTGCCGATGGTCCGCAGCAAGGAGGGCCCTGTATGGCTGGAGCGGATGGACTGGAGCCTGCCTGCTGTGCCCGCATCTCTGGCCCTGCTACCGGACTTCCGCCTGTGCCTGCGGCTCCAGCTCGGCCGCATCCACATCGCCGTCCGTCGTCTGCAGCGGCTGCAGCCAGGCGACATCCTGCTGCTCGCGCATATGTCGCCGCAGGCCTGGCGCGGCAACCGCGCTCTCTTCGACATCGATCTCCATCCGGAAACCATGACCGTGACCACCATTCCTGCCACCGACGACACCCGGACGACCGATCACGTACCGCAGGGCGGTGGCACGTCCGACCTGATCGATCTCGCCGGACTTACGCTGAGTCTCGATGTCAGCCTTGGGCAGCTCGAACTCACCCTGGCAGAGCTCTCCGCATTGCAGGCCGGCACCGTATTACCCCTGCCGGACAGCGCCTATCAGCGGATCCAGCTGCTTCACGAGGGGCGTACCGTCGCCACCGGCGAACTGGTGCAGATAGGTGAGCGGTTGGGCGTCCAGCTCGCACAGGTGCCGAGGTCCTCATGAGCGTCATGCACATCAACAATGATGTGTCGCTGATTGCAATCCTGGCCGCGGCGGCGATGCTGCCGTTCCTTGTCGCGGTTGGGACGTGCTACATCAAGTTCGCGGTGGTCTTCACGCTGATACGCAACGCGCTGGGCCTGCAGCAGGTGCCCTCCAACATGGTCATAAACGCGCTGTCGTTGATGCTCGCCTTCTACGTGATGCACCCGATCATCTCGGGGGTGCAGTCGGCCTATGCCGAGCTGGACGCCCCGCTGACGACCGTCCAGCAGACCGCGGATTTTCTTGACGAGAGCCTGGGCGATTACCGCGCGTATCTGGCACGGCATGCCGATACCGACCTGTTGGACTTCTTCGAAAGGGCGCGCGCGTCCGGCGATGACGATATGCCACCACCGGACGCCTCGGCGGAGGAGCGCTCGCTGGCGGCGCTGCTGCCGGCCTACGCCCTCAGCGAGCTGAAGGATGCCTTCCTGATGGGCTTCTACCTGTACCTGCCGTTCGTGGTGGTCGATCTGATCGTGTCGAGCATCCTGCTCGCCCTCGGCATGATGATGATGAGTCCGGTCACCATCTCGGCGCCCATCAAGCTGATCCTGTTCGTGGTGCTTGATGGATGGAGCCTGCTGTCCCAGGGCCTGGTCATGCAGTATCTGGACGTGGCACCGGCATGAGCACGCGTCCGAACTCGTCCGGAGAGACTGCCCATGGATGACCTCATCAACATCGGCAACCGGACGTTGACGTTGATCCTGCTGCTGTCCGCGGCACCGGTGATCGTCGCCACGGTGGTGGGCCTGCTGGTCGGTCTCTTCCAGACCGTAACGCAGCTGCAGGAACAGACCCTGCCTTTCGGCGTCAAGATGCTCGCGGTGATCGTCGTCCTGGTGCTGTCCATCGGCTGGATGTCGCGCATGCTCATCGATTTCGGCCTGCTCACCTTCAGCCGCGCGCTGACGGTGTAGCGCCATGGCGATGGCGTCGACGGATGTCCTGATCGTTCAGCTGCTGGGCCAGTACCTGGCGCCTGCGGCGCTGGCGCTGGCACGGTTGCTGGCCTGCTTCGCGTGGTTGCCCTACCTCTCCAGCGGCGTGCTGCCGTCACGCGTGGTCCGCGTCGCACTGGCGCTGGTGGTGATGATCGGCCTGTGGCCGGTGACTGAAGGTCTGCAGCAACCGGCCGGTCCGTTCGCGCTCGCTCTTTCAATTGCCAGCGAAGCGCTGGTCGGTACTGCAATAGGCCTGATGCTGGCACTTCCCTATCACGTCTTCCATGCGGTGGGCTCGCTGGTCGATGTGCAGCGTGGTGCCGGGGTGGGCGCGATGATGAGCCCACTGAGCGGCGTGGAAGCCACCGAGATGGCCAACCTGCTGCAGCTGATGAGCGCGGTGGTCTTCCTGGTGGCAGGAGGGTTGGTTCCGCTGATGCAGGTAGTTCACGAAAGCTATCGCCTGGTTCCACTGGGTGGGCGCTTTGTTCCTGAGCCCGGCGCTCTGCACAGCTTCGTCGACGTCATGCTGTGGGCGGCGTTGCGCATGGCCGCACCCGTGCTGCTGCTCCTGTTCCTGGTGGAAATCGTGCTGGGTGTCATCTCCCGCTTCGCGCAGCAGTTGAACGCATTTTCCGTATCGTTGTCGGTGAAGTCGTTGATCACCTTCGTTGCGCTGCTGGTCTATCTGATGCTGGCATTGACCGGGCAGGTGCCTTCCCTGTGGACGGACCATCCCGCGCTGCACGTACTGACTGCCAGTGGCGCGCAATGAGTGCCACCGAAAAGACCGAAAAGCCCACCCGGCAGCGGCTGAAGAAGGAAGGCAGGAAGGGCAAGAGCTACAGCAGCCGGGACCTGACGGCAGCCACCATGCTGTGGATGGGGTTGCCGACGATCTCGTTGTTCGCCTCACTGGATATCCTGGGCGCGCTGTATGTCGATCTGACACGTGGTGGATTCATACTGACGCCGCATGCCGCCGCCACCGCGGCATTGAAAGGCCTGCTGCTGGCACTGGCGCCGGTATTGCTGGCCTGTGTCGCCGGTGTCGCATTCTGCTCGCTCGCGATGAGCAAGGGGATCATTGCCGCCGAGGCCATCCGCTTCGATGTCAACCGGCTGAATCCGATCAATGGATTCAAGAACATCTTCTCGCTGAAGGTGGTCAAGGATCTGCTGCGGAGCATCCTCTACCTTGCATGCGCAGCGCTGTTCGCCTGGCTGTCGATCGGCCTGTGGGGAGCGGACGTGCTTTCGTTGATCCATGCCACGCCGTTCCAGCTCGCCGATGGCTGGCGGCATGTCTCGTTGATGTTCGCGATGGGGCTGCTGGTGGCACTGGCTCCGGTCTATCTGTTATCCGGCTGGCTGGACCATCTGCTGTTCATCCGCGAGATGAAGATGGAGAAGCATGAGCTGAAGCGCGAGCAGAAGGACAACGATGTCAAGCCGGAAGTGAAACAACGGCGCAACGAGATCGCTGACGAGCTGTCCGCGCAGGTTTCGGCCGACACCCTGGGCTCGCGCATGGTGCTTGCGAACCCGACGCACATCGCCATCGGCATCTTCCTGATGGACGACGACATGCCCATGCCCTTCGTCTCCGTCCGCGAGAAAGGCGCACGCGCACGCAAGGTCATCGCATTGGCCGAGGCCAATGGCATTCCGGTGGTCCGTGACGTGCGCCTGGCACGGTCGATCTACTTCAGTACGCGCCGCTACCACTTTGTCAACGACCGCAATATCGAGGCGGTGATGGGGGTAGTGCGATGGTTGCGCGACGTCGAGCGTGCCGGTAGCCCGGATGACCCGACCGACGCCACGCCACGCTGATTTCCCTTCCTTCTCAACACGACGGAGCCAAGCATGATCGACAAGGATTCCACTCTTCCGCCGGATACCGGCAATACCAGTGAGATCACCCGGCTGATCCTGGAGGGACTGCAATCCGGCGCCACCATCGCCGAGCTGAAGGGCATCGACGGCAACATGCTCGAAGGGGTCTATGCGATGGCCCACCGGTATTACAACAACGGCCAGCTGGATGAGGCAGAAGCATTCTTCCGCTTTCTCTGCCTGTATGACTTCTATAACGCCGATTACGCGCTGGGCATGGGGGCCGTGCTTCATCTGAAGCGCGAGTACGAGAAGGCCATCGGCATGTATGCCGTCGCGCAGGCACTCAACGTGCAGGATGACCGGCCGATGTTCCATGTCGGTCAATGTCACCTGGCGCTGGGTCGGCGACGGAAGGCGCAGGAATGTTTCCAGGCGGTCGCCGAACGCGCTGTGGGTACCGATCTCGGGACGCGTGCCGCCGCCTATATCGCGGCCATGTCGAGCACCGACGGTGTTGCCGCAGACCCCGGAGGCGTCGTGGCTGGCGAGGGGGACTGATGGCAGAAACAGCACCCGCGCGTCCTGGCGGATTCTGAAAGCGTCATGTCCTGCGCCTCGGGATACTGGCGTCGTTGCATGAACCCACCCTTCAGGCCGGTCACCACACCGCCCGATACGCCCAGGAATCTCCCATGTCCAGCCTTCCGCTCGTCGCCCTCTCTTCCCCTCCGGTGCCCTTGGTCCTGCAGACCGAACGTCACGGCGGCACCATCCAGAATGCCATGGGCTTTGGTCTGGCGCAGGACGCAGCGGCGGCTGACAAACTCGCTGCGGCACTGCAGCGGGCCAGCATGGATCTGTTCACCACCGCGGCGGCGTTCGCCGCAGGTGCCGATGCCGCGGTCAAGCGTGGTGACGTCAATGCGGCGGTGCTGCGCGAACCGGACATGGCACGTGTCCGCGCGGTGGTGGAGCAGGGCACAGGAAAGCTGACCCCGGAGGCGATGCTGACCCTCATCTCCGGGCGGCTCATGAAGGCGCTCGATACCGGCAGCCTGCAGGACATGAGGCAACGTCTGTCAGCCTACCAGTCACGCATGGCTGTGCGCAGCAGCCAGGGTGAGCGCCTCTCCGCTGCCCTGGAC
>JAFAFF010000294.1 GCA_023423605.1 Pseudomonadota bacterium | reverse complement strand
CCGTGAATGATCCTGCAAGGAGGACCACGATGGGCACGAATGCTCCGTTGATCCATCCCACCGCCGTCGTCGATCCGTCGGCGCGGCTGGCCGACGACGTCCGCGTGGGCGCTTTCAGCTTCATCGGTGCCGACGTGGAAATCGGCGCAGGCACCGATATCGGCCCGCATTGCAGCATCCACGGGCCAACCCGCATCGGACACGGCAACCGGTTCATCGGCCACGCGGCGATCGGCGGCGAGCCACAGGACAAGAAGTACGCCGGCGAGCGCACCGAGCTGGTGATCGGCGACCGCAACGTCATCCGCGAGTTCGTCACCATCAACCGTGGCACCGGCGGCGGCGGCGGCATCACCACCGTGGGCGACGACAACTGGATGCTGGCCTATACCCATGTCGCGCACGACTGCCATGTCGGCAACCACTGTGTGTTCTCCAACAACACCACGCTGGCCGGTCACGTGACCGTCGGCGACCACGTCATCATCAGCGGCTTCGCCGGCGCGCACCAGTTCTGTCGCATCGGCGCGCATGCCTTCCTTGGCATGGGCGCGCTGACCAATGGCGACGTGCCGCCGTTCACCATGGTCGGCAGCGATTCGCTGGGACGCCCGCGTGGCATCAACAGCGAAGGCCTCAAGCGCCGTGGCTTCGATGCCGAGCGCATCGCCAGCATCAAGCGTGCCTACCGCACGCTGTACGTGGCCGGCCTGCCATTGGCCGAAGCCAAGGTGCAGCTGGCCGAACAGGCCCGCAGCAGCGAAGACGTCAAGGAACTGCTGGACTTCATCGAACAGGCCGAGCGGCCACTGCTGCGATGACCGCGGTGCCCTCCCCGCCCATGGCCGAGGTCATCATGCTCGCCGATCTGCAGCCGGCGGCCACGCCGACCCGGGTCGATGCGCGGCCGGTGCGCATCGCGCTGGTGGCGGGCGAGGCCTCCGGGGACCAGCTTGGCGCCGGCCTGGTACGCCAGCTCAAGGCGCGTTTCCCGAATGCCGAGTTCGCCGGCATCGGTGGTGACCACATGCGCAATGCCGGCTGCCAGACCTGGTTCGACGCCAGCGAACTGGCGGTGATGGGCCTGACCGAGGTGCTGCGCCACCTGCCGCGCCTGCTGAAACTGCGCTCGCAGTTCCGCCAGCGCGTGCTGGAATGGCAACCGGACGTGTTCATCGGCATCGACGCACCGGACTTCAACCTGGGCGTGGAGCGCTGGCTGAAGCAACGTGGCATCGCCACGGTGCATTACGTGAGCCCGTCGGTCTGGGCCTGGCGCGAGAAGCGCGCCGAGAAGATCGGCGCAAGCGCGGACATGGTGCTGTGCCTGTTTCCGATGGAGCCGCCCATCTACGCACGGCACGGCATCGATGCGCGCTTCGTCGGCCACCCGATGGCCGATGAAATCCCGCTGCACAGCGATCGCGACACGGCACGCGCGGCACTGGGCCTGCCGGTCAACGCCAAGGTGCTTGCGGTGTTGCCGGGCAGTCGCCTGGGCGAAATCGGCCGTCTCGGCGAGCCCTTCTTCGAAGCGGCCTGGCAGGTGTCCGAACGCATTCCGGGCCTGCATGTGGTGGTGCCCGCGGCCAACGCCGCCTGCCGTGGACTGATCGACCAGCAGCTTTCGCGCTCGGCGTTGCCGGTGGCGCATTCGCACGTGCTGGATGGCCAGGCGCGAACGGCGATGATCGCCGCCGACGTGGTGGTGCTGGCATCGGGCACGGCCACCTTGGAAGCGATGCTGGTCAAGCGGCCGATGGTGGTGGGCTACCGGGTGGCGGAGCTGACCTACCGGCTGGTGAAGGCACTGGGCCTGCTCAAGGTGGACCGCTACGCCCTGCCCAACATCCTTGCCGGCAAGGACGTGGCACCGGAGCTGATGCAGCACGACTGCACGCCGGAAAAACTCGCCGCCGCCATCCAGCAATGGTTCGATCATCCTCGCAGGGTGACCGACCTGCACGTGGTCTACGAGCAGCAGCACCGGGTGTTGCGCCGCGACGCCTCGGCCCGTGCGGCCGATGCGGTGGCCGAACTGCTGGCGCGTGGTACGGCGGTCGCATGAGCCGTCGTTCGGCCGCCGCCGCGACCCGCGTGCTGTTCGCTGCCACGCCCGTGCCAGTGCCGCAGCGCGTGGCCGGCGTGGATGAAGCGGGCCGCGGGCCGCTTGCCGGTCCGGTGGCGGTGGCAGCGGTGGTCTTCGATCCGGCGCGGCCACGCATCAATGGCCTGGACGATTCCAAGCAGCTCACGGCCTTGCGCCGCGAACAGCTGCATGACCGCATCGTCGACCGTGCGCTGGCCTGGCATGTGGTGCTGGTGGACGCTTCCACGGTGGACCGGCTGAACATCTACCAGGCTACATTGCAGGGCATGCGCGAGGTGGTGGCGGCAGTTGCGCATGCGGCCGAGTTCGCGCGTATAGACGGCAACGTGGTGCCCAAGGGGCTGGTGCTGCCGGCGCAGGCGCTGATCGGTGGCGATGCCATCGACCGCGCGATCATGGCCGCGTCCATCCTGGCCAAGGTCAGCCGTGATCGTTACATGCAGCAGTTGCATGAGCGCTTTCCGCACTATGGTTTTGACCAGCACAAGGGTTACGGCACGCCGGCGCATCTTGCCGCGCTGCGCGAACATGGTCCTTGCATTGAGCATCGCCGGAGCTTTGCGCCGGTGCGGGCGTGCGTGGAGCCGGAGGTCGTGGCGCCGATTGGCGCGGACATGGCGCTTACCCTGGCGGTGTAGGTGGGTCGAACGGGTGAAACCCCCTCGCGGTGGCGGTTTCTCAGGATCTGCGGGTTGGGCGACGGGCGGCTGGAGGCGCAGAGGACCCGCTGCAAGTACATCCTTGTAGGCTTGTTTCCGCCCATCCATGGGCTCCAAC
>JAFAFF010000271.1 GCA_023423605.1 Pseudomonadota bacterium | reverse complement strand
GTGCTGCAGCAGCTGGTCGGCATCAACGTGGTGTTCTATTACGGCGCGGTGTTGTGGCAGGCGGTGGGTTTCTCTGAAAACGACGCGCTGCTGATCAATGTGTTGTCCGGCGCGCTGAGCATCGGTGCGTGCCTGGTGACGGTGCTGCTGATCGACCGCATCGGCCGCAAGCCGCTGCTGTGGGTGGGGTCGGTCGGCATGGCAGTGTCGCTGGCGCTGATGGTGGTGGCGTTCTCCAGCGGCAGCCTGGTCGATGGAAAGCTGCAGCTGTCCGACGGCATGGGCAGGCTGGCGCTGGTGGCGGCCAACGTCTACGTGGTGTTCTTCAACATGTCGTGGGGCCCGGTGATGTGGGTCATGCTCGGCGAGATGTTCCCGAACCAGATCCGCGGCTCGGCGCTGGCGGTGGCCGGCGCGGCGCAGTGGACGTCGAACTTCGCCATCACCGTGACCTTCCCGATCCTGCTGGCCGGCATCGGCCTGGCCGGCGCGTACGGCATCTACACCGTCGCTGCGTTCCTTTCGATCTTCTTCGTGCTGCGCTATGTGCGCGAAACCAAGGGCAAGGAACTGGAGCAGATGGAAGGCTGAGCGCCGCTGCCCCGGCGCAGGGAAGGGGGAGCCGGCCATCGGCCGGCTCTGCCCGGGAATACCTGCAGCGCCGGGCGGCGGGCACAAAAAAACCCGTCGGCGACGGGTTTTCTTTCCTGCGGCGGACACTGGCGCTCCCTAGGGGACTCGAACCCCTGTTTTAGCCTTGAGAGGGCCACGTCCTAACCACTAGACGAAGGGAGCGTTTGAAGTGTCGCTGCCGGGGCAGGCGCGCTAGTATATGCATCTCGATGCCACTGGGCAATCCCGAAACTTCAACCGGAAGCGCCAACATCATTTCTCCTGCGACACTCCCGACCAGCCTGCGCGTGATTCCGCGCGACCAGCACACCATCTCGCGCAAGGACATCAGCCCCAACGCCCTGCGCGTGCTGTACCGCCTGCGCGATGCGGGCTTTGGCGCCTACCTGGTGGGAGGCGCCGTGCGCGACCTGCTGGTGGATGGGCAGCCCAAGGATTTCGACGTGGCCACCGATGCCACGCCCGAACAGGTCAAGCAGTTGTTCCGCAACTGCCGCCTGATCGGCCGCCGGTTCCGCCTGGCGCACGTGGTGTTCGGCCGCGAGATCATCGAGGTGGCCACCTTCCGCGCCAACACCGATGACGGCAGCGGCGACCGCGAGATGGAAAACGGCATGCTGGTGCGCGACAACGTGTACGGCTCCATCGAAGACGATGCCGTCCGCCGCGATTTCACCTGCAATGCGCTGTATTACGCCATCGAGGATTTTTCGGTGCGCGATTACACCGGTGGTTTCGAGGACGTGCAGGCGCGGCTGATGAAGCTGATAGGCGATCCGGAACAGCGCTATCGCGAAGATCCGGTGCGCATGCTGCGTGCCATCCGCCTGGCCGCCAAGCTCGGCTTCCAGATCGAAGAGAGCACGGCCGCACCCATTCCCCGGCTTGCCGGCCTGTTGAACGAAGCCGCGCCGGCCCGCCTGTTCGAGGAAGTACTCAAACTGTTCCTGTCCGGACATGGCGTGGCCAGTTTCGAAGGGCTGGAGCGTTATGGCCTGCTGCCGGTGCTGTTCCCGGAAAGCGCGCTCGCGCTGCGTGCCAACCGCAGCGGTGCGCTGCGGCGCATGCTCATCGAAGGGCTGGCCAACACCGATCTGCGCGTGGCCAACGATGAGCCGGTATCGCCGTCGTTCCTGTTCGCGCTGCTGCTGTGGCCGGCGTTCTGCCGTGCCCAGGCCACGCTGCTCAAGCAGGGCGTGGGCGAGGAGGAAGCGCAGCGCCGTGCTGCCGACAGGGTGACCCTGCACCAGTTGAACACCATCGCCCTGCCGCGCCGTTTTTCGCTGCCGATGCAGGAAATCTGGCTGCTGCAGGCGCGTTTCGGTTCGCGCCAGCGCAAGCGGGTATTCCGCACGCTGACCCATCCGCGTTTCCGCGCCGCGTTCGATTTCCTGATCCTGCGCCAGGTGGCATCCAGTGAACATGCCGCCGACGTCGCATTCTGGCGCGAGGCGCAGCAGCAGTCGGGGCACGAGCTGGAATCCACGCTGGATGGCCTGCATGCCCGCGAAGACGCCGATGAAGAGGGCGTGCCGCGCAAGCGTCGCCGCCGTCGTCGTCGTACCGGCGGTGCTTTGGCTCCTGTCACGGAGTAGACCCGATGGCGGAGGCATGGATCGGGCTGGGCGCCAATCTTGGCGATGCCGCCGGAACCGTCCGCGCGGCCATCGCCGCGCTGGATGGGCTGCCAGGCACCCGGCTGCTGCGCGCCTCGTCGCTGTATGCCACGCCCGCCTGGGGAAATCCGGACCAGCCGCCCTTCGTCAATGCGGTTGCCGGCGTGGATACCGGGCTGGAGCCACTGGCGCTGCTCCGCGCGCTGCTGGCCCTGGAGCAGCGCTTCGGACGGGTGCGTGATCCGGCCGTACACTGGGGGCCGCGCAGGCTGGACCTGGATGTGCTGCTCTATGCCGACCAGACCATCGACCTGCCCGAACTGCAGGTGCCGCATCCGTACCTGCACCAGCGCGCCTTCGTGCTGGTGCCGCTGGCGGAAGTGGCGCCGGACCTGTCAATTCCGGATCGTGGCCACGTACGGGACGCAGCAATGCGGATTGAAGCCAGCGGGATCACGCCGATAAGGGGATAATGTCGCGGATATCACCCCCGGTTATCACCTCATGAGCTCCCACGCAGACAGCAAACCCTGGACCGTGCCGGCGCTGGCGGACGCAAAGCGCAGCGGCCAGAAGCTGGTCATGTTGACCGCCTACGATGCAGGCTTCGCGCGTACTTTCGATGCCAACGGGGTCGATCTGATCCTGATCGGCGATTCGCTGGGCATGGTGGTGCAGGGGCACGATTCCACCCTGCCGGTGACCGTGGCGGACATGGTCTACCACACCCGCGTGGTGGCCCGCGTGCTGCAGCGCGCACTGCTGGTGGCCGACCTGCCGTTCGGTGCCGATGCCACCCCCGAGCGCGCGCTGGATGCGTCGCTGCAGTTGCTGCAGGCAGGTGCGGAAATGGTCAAGATCGAAGGCGCCGGTTTCAAGCTGGACATCATCCGCCACCTGGTGGAGCGCGAAATCCCGGTGTGTTCGCACCTGGGGCTGACACCGCAGTCCGTGCTGCGGCTCGGCGGTTATCGGGTGCAGGGGCGGGGTGATGCGGCCCGCCAGCTGCTGGCCGATGCGCGTGCGGTCGCCGACGCCGGCGCCAGCCTGCTTGTCCTGGAATGCCTGCCGACGCCGGTCGCCGCCGAGGTCACCGCGGCGCTGGCGATACCCACCATCGGTATTGGCGCCGGGCCGCAGTGCGACGGCCAGGTGCTGGTGATGCACGACATGCTGGGGCTGGACAGTGGCCATCGCCGGCCGAAATTCGTCAAGGATTTCCTGGCCGAGGGCGGATCAGTGGCTGGAGCCACCCGCGCCTATGCCGACGCCGTCCGTGACGGTACCTTCCCCGACGCAGAGCACGCCTACGCATCATGATCGACACCGTCACCGAACTTTCCCGGCTGCGTGACATCGTCACCGGCTGGAAGCGTGAGGGCCTGCGCGTCGCGCTGGTGCCCACCATGGGCAACCTGCACGCCGGCCATTATTCGCTGGTCACGCTGGCCCGCCAGTATGCCGACCGGGTGGTATCCAGCGTCTTCGTCAACCCGACCCAGTTCGGGCCCAACGAGGATTTCACCCGCTACCCGCGCACGCCCGAAGCCGATACCAGCGGCCTGCAGGAGGCCGGCTGCGATGTACTGTGGCTGCCGACGGTTGAATCGATGTATCCGTTCGGGGTGGAGCTGGCGGCCAATGTCAGCGTGCCGGGCATCAGCGGCCTGCTGGAAGGCGCGCACCGCCCCGGTCATTTCGACGGGGTGTGCACGGTGGTGTCGCGCCTGTTCAACCAGGTACAGCCGGACGTGGCCGCCTTCGGCAAGAAGGATTACCAGCAGCTGGCGGTGATCCGGCAGATGGTGGCCGACCTGGCATTCCCGATCCAGATCGTCGGTGGCGATATCGTGCGCGAAGCGGACGGGCTGGCGATGAGCTCGCGCAATCAGTATCTGGATGCGGCGCAGCGCCCGGTGGCGACATTGATCCACCGTGTCCTGCAGGGCATGCGCGAAGGTTATGTGGCCGGCCAGCCGCGCGAACGCATCGAGGCCGAGGCGGCGGTGGCGCTGCAGGCGGGCGGTTTCCAGGTGGATTATGCCGCCCTGCGCACGCCGGACCTGCTGGAGCCGCCGCATGAAGGCGGCCCACGCGTGGCGCTCATCGCCGCGCGGCTGGGCACCACGCGGCTGATCGACAACCTGGAATTCTGAGCGGCATTGCGTTGCCGGCGGCGTGAGCCGCGCGCGTCAAGCGTGATGCAGGCTCCTGAGCGTGTCCTGGCCGGCCAGTGGCGCGGAAGGTGCGTACTGCCTGTAGTCGATGTATTTGAAGCTTCTGGCCCGTGCCCACATCGTCGCGTCATTGCAGGTTGCCTGCGAGGCGGATCCGGTCAGTGAGTCGCCGTGGTCGTGGATGGTTGGACAGGCGGGACGGGGTTGTTCTTCCAGCCGCGGCAGCGTGGGATACAGTCCGCCGCGGCTGTTGCCAGGCACAGCGCGCGCAGGCGCCAGTTGTGAGGCCGGCGCCGATGCGTTTATCGGACTCGGCCCGTTGCAGCGATGCTCCAGTTCAACTACGACATGACGCCATTTCTGGTCGCGGATCTGGTGGCACTCTCTGAGCTGCCATGCATCGATGGCGACCCAGTTCCTGAGGACGCCGGCATTGTGCACGGCGTTTGGTCTGGTCGCGTCGGCCCCTGTCCCGGCACAGGAAGGGGCGGGCGTGGTGTAGCGAGCGACCAAGGTGGCGATGGCGGGCGATATATTGGGAGGCATCAGGGCTTTTCTCGGGATTTCTGGCCATGTTGGTGCCGCCCGTGGTGGGGGTGCTTGCGGAAATCACTCATGCGGCCGCACGCCAGCTGAATGGCAGGGCGAGCCCCCGGGCCGGCGGCTGTCGCCTTTCCCCCTGGTGGTAGAATCGCTCCTTTCCTTTACCGCGTTGCCTGTGCCATGCACCTGTCCCTGCTGAAGACCAAGATCCACCGCGCCACCGTCACCCATTCGGAGCTGAACTACGAAGGCTCCATCGCCATCGATGACAACCTGCTGGCTGCCACTGGCATCCGCGAGTTCGAGCAGGTGCACATCTGGGATGTGACCAACGGTGCGCGCTTTTCCACCTATGCCATCCGCGCCGAAGCCGGCAGCGGTGTGGTGTCGCTCAATGGCGGCGCTGCGCGCCATGTGCAGGTGGGCGACATCATCATCATTGCCGCCTTCGCCAGCATGACCGAGCAGGAAGCGGACAGCTTCCGTCCGAAGCTGGTATATGTGGACGGCAACAACCAGATTTCCCACACCAACGACAGCATCCCGACCCAGGCCGCATGACCACAGACAACGGATTCGACTCGCTGCATTCCCATGCCCAGCGCCTGCGTGGCGCGCGCATCCCCGAACTGATCGCCGCCGAATCCGGCCGCGTGAAGGCGTTGGCGCTGCGGGTCGGTCCGTTGTATGTGAATTTCGCCCGGCAGAAATACGATGCCGCGGCGTTGCAGGCGCTGCTGGCGCTGGCGGCCGAACGTGATGTCGGCGGTGCCATCGCGCGTCTTTTCCGGGGCGAACAGGTCAACCTGACCGAAGGCCGCGCGGCCCTGCATACCGCGCTTCGTGGTGATGTGGTCGATGCGCCCGTGGCGGCCGATGCCTTCGCCACCGCGCGCGATGTGCGCCAGCGCATGGGTGAACTGGTCCGTGCGCTGGAAGACAGCGAGGTGACCGATGTGGTCAGCGTGGGCATCGGCGGTTCGGACCTGGGGCCGCGGCTGGTGGCCGATGCACTGCGTCCGGCCGATGGCAGCCGCCTGCGCGTGCATTTCGTGTCCAACGTGGATGGCGCGGCAATGCAGCGCACGCTGGCGACGCTGGATCCGGCGCGTACCGCCGGCATCCTGATCTCCAAGACTTTCGGTACCCAGGAAACCCTGCTCAACGGGCAGATCCTGCACGACTGGCTGGGCGGCAGCGAGCGTCTGTACGCAGTCAGCGCCAACCCCGAGCGCGCCGCGCAGGCCTTCGCCATCGCGCCCGGGCGCGTGCTGCCGATGTGGGACTGGGTGGGGGGACGGTATTCGCTGTGGTCCTCGGTGGGTTTCCCGATCGCGCTGGCGATCGGCTTCGAGCGTTTCGAGCAGTTGCTGGAAGGGGCTGCGCAGATGGATGCGCACGCACTGGACGCGCCGCTGGAGCGCAACCTGCCGGTGCTGCATGCCTTGACGGACATCTGGAACCGCAATCTGCTGGGCTGCGCCACGCATGCGGTGATGACCTACGACCAGCGCCTGGCGCTGCTGCCGGCCTACCTGCAGCAGCTGGTGATGGAAAGCCTGGGCAAGCGCGTGCAGCGCGATGGCCAGCCTGTTGCCAGCGATACCGTGCCGGTGTGGTGGGGCGGCGCGGGCACCGATGTGCAGCACAGTTTTTTCCAGGCGCTGCACCAGGGCACCAGTGTGATACCGGCCGATTTCATCGGTTGCGTGCGTAGTGACGATCCCTATGGAGTGAACCACCAGGCGCTGCTGGCCAACCTGCTGGCGCAGACCGAGGCGCTGGCCAATGGTCAGTCCAGCGACGATCCGCACCGGGATTATCCGGGCGGTCGCCCGAGCACGCTGATCCTGCTGGATGCACTTACCCCGCAGTCGCTGGGCGCGCTGATCGCCATGTACGAGCACGCGGTATACGTGCAGTCGGTCATCTGGAACATCAACGCCTTCGACCAGTTCGGCGTGGAGCTGGGCAAGCAGCTGGCCAGCGGCCTGCTGCCGGCACTGCAGGGCGAAGCGGTGGACATCGCCGATCCGATGACCCGCGAACTGCTGGCACAGCTGAAGTAGAGCCGGGCTCTGCCCGGCTTTGGACGGCAGCGGGGCAGAGCCCCGCTCTACACAGGCATGCATTACGTAGAGCCCCGCTCTACGATGGCCGGCCGGTCAGCGGCTGGGGTCGCGTTCCGGACTGGGGCGCTTGGCCAGCTTGCGCTGCAGCGAACGCCGGTGCATGCCGAGCAGGCGCGCGGCCGCCGATACGTTGCCGCCGGTTTCATGCATGGCCTGCTGGATATGCTCCCACTGCAGCCGGCTGATCGGCGTCATCGCTTCAGGCACGTCCAGCTCGCCATCATCGTCGGGGCCATCGTCGTCCTCGCCCAGCGCCCGCAGGATCATCGGCACGGTCGCCGGTTTGGGCAGGTAGTCGTCGGCACCCAGCTTGATCGCCTCCACTGCGGTGGCGATGCTGGCATAGCCCGTCACCAGCAGGATGCGCATGTCCGCGCGCAGCGCACGCAGCGGCTGGATCAGGCCCAGGCCGGATTCACTGCCCAGCTTGAGGTCGATCAACGCGAAGGCCGGAGGCTGCTGCCGGGCCAGCAGCAGCGCGCTGGCGGGGTCCTGCGCGGTGCGTGTCTCCAGGCCCTTTCGGGCGAGGCTGCGCTGCAGGGTACGCAGGTAAAGCTCGTCATCGTCGACCAGCAGGCCATCGCCCTGCAGGGTGGCGTGGGAAAGCGGGGCATTCATGCAGGTTCCTCCGGGAGGGGAAGCGGGATGCGGAAGCCGACGCGGCTTCCGGAACCGGTGGCCGGGCGCATCCACATCTCCCCATGCAGTCGTTCGATGGTGGCATGCGACAGGGCCAGGCCGACGCCCAGTCCTTCGCTCTTGCTGGAGCTGAAGAGTGTGCCCGGCAGCACGGCGTCGCGCGCGTCGAAGCCGTGGCCGAAGTCGCGGACTTCGCCCACCAGCGCGCCGTCATCGATGCGCAGCGACAGCTCCACTTCCGCGCGGCCGGCCTTCTCGCCGGCATCGGCGGCGTTGTTCAACAGCACCATGAGCAGATGGCCGATACCGGCGTCCAGGGGCAGGGTCACCGGGGCGTCGGCGTTGCGGGTCAGGGTGATGGTCGGGCGCACCAGCCGCCATTGTTCCAGCACCTGCAATGCGGTTGCCATGCCGCGTCCTGGGGCATCTGCCGAGGCCGGCGCGGCCAGTGCCAGCACGCGCTCGCGGCACTGCACCAGCAGTTCGCGCAGGGTATCGATGTCCTCGCGCATGACGTCGCGGTCACTTTCGTCGGCGATGTCATCGGCCAGCAACGTCATGGTCGCCAGCGGCGTGTTCAGCTCATGCGCCACCGCGGCGGCATGGGTGGCCAGTGCGACGATGCCTTCGTTGCGCGCAAAGCGTTCGCGAAGCAGGGAAAGCTCGTGCTCGCGCTGGCGCAGGGCGATCGCCAGGCGGGTGGAGAACGCCAGCACCACGGCCACCGAAATCAGGAAATTGGCCACCACGCCCCATTGCTGCAGGTCGCCGGCGGCGAAATATCCGCCGGCGGGCAGCGGCACGCCGAATGCCGCGCTGACCGAATAGCCGAGCAGGCAGGCCACGGCCACCGCCAGCGTCCAGCGCGCGGGCAGGGCCAGGGCGGCCAGGGCGATCAGGATCAGGAACAGCGAGCCGAACGGATTGGTGATGCCGCCGCTCCAGCCGACCATCCAGGTGAGCACGGTGACGTCGACCAGGATATGACCGAACGCAGTGACCGGTGCGGTATCGGTGCCATGCACGCGCAACTGCGCATACAGGTTGAACACCGCCAGCACCAGCACGCCGGACCACAGCGGCAGCTGCGGCAGCGGCAGGCCGAGCAGCCACGTGGCGACCAGGATGGTGGCGGCCTGTCCGGCCACCGCCAGCCAGCGCAGGCTGCACAGCGTCTGCAGGAAGGGGGCGTCAGGGGAAGTCATCGCGCCCATCGTATGCGCTCTGCGCCGCCCCTGCCTGCGACAATCGGCCGCAGCGCCGCACGGCGGCTGAATGGGAGTCACCCGACTGTCCCGCAGCAGCGCTAGAATGCCCGGATGCATGACGCCGTATCCCGTCCGACCCCGCCCGCCGAGCCCACCGCCTGGCCGCGCCGCCTGACCCAGCCTGTCCGCATCGGCGGCGTGGTGGTCGGTGGCGGCAAGCCCGTGGTGGTGCAGTCGATGACCAATACCGATACCGCCGACGTGGCCTCCAGCGTGAAGCAGGTGGCCGAACTGTGGCGCGCAGGTTCGGAAATGGTGCGGCTGACCGTCAACAATCCCGAATCGGCCGCGGCCATTCCGCGCATCGTCGACAAGCTGGCGATGATGGGCATCGACGTGCCGCTGATCGGCGATTTCCACTACAACGGCCACCAGTTGCTGAGCCAGGAACCGGCCTGCGCCGAAGCGTTGGCGAAATACCGCATCAACCCGGGCAATGTGGGCTTCGGCAAGAAGAAGGACACCCAGTTCGCGCAGCTCATCGAGTTCGCCATCAAGTACGACAAGCCGGTGCGTATTGGCGCCAACTGGGGTTCGCTGGACCAGGCGCTTGCCGCACGGCTGATGG